>JADFXG010000006.1 GCA_015233895.1 Nitrospirota bacterium
TTGTTAGAAGCGCAATGGGAACTAAAATCCACCCTGCAATAATATGAAAGTACATATAGTATCTAATAATACAATTGCAACCGTCTCTTAGTTTGTAGTTTTTTTCGACTTTTAGGTCAACCACAGGTATAAAAAGGTCAAGACTGTACCAAAATCTAAAAGATATATCGCTCCAAAACCATGTGATTAACCAGTTCCAAAAACGCTTGAAAACAGTCGTGTTAGCTGTAGTTAGTGCAGTTGAGCCAGTTTCACTGCCAGTTTGAGTTGGTTCAGCAGGTTCCATATATTTTGGTCTAAATAAAACAGAACCAAAGAAAACAAAAATAGCGCTAATAATAATAGCTTTCACAGGATAACGGCCATGACCTGTAAGGTAACTATTTAATGTATTTAAAAATTTAGTCCCTGACCAAGACAATCTTTCTGTTTCTTTATTTTTCATTTTTACATAAATCTCATTTGCAATATCATTTTCCCCCATGTTTTTAAAATACGTCTCCATCGTTGTGTAAACATCTTTACTAAATTCCGTCCTTTTTAGTAATTTATCCCTTTCTTTTTCGTCCTCAATCCCATAAATATGTTTATAGGTCATTCCGGTTAGGTTGATTTTATCAGAATAATTATCTTCTTTATCATTGATGTTACATCCATATGTTATATTATCAAAATATACTGATTCAAAATACGAATCCTTCATATAGAAATTGCCTTTAAAATTCGTATTGTTAAAAAATGCACCGCCACCTACTTTCATGCCGCTAAAAAAATATGAGTATTTACCGTCGGTTCCTTTATATGAATCATTGAGCTTCTCTGTACTCGTAAATTTTGCACCACTAAGTTGAAGGTTTCCTTTAATATCAGCTCGCGCAAAATTTACACAAACATTAAATAAAGCATAGTTTAACAGTGCATTACCACCAATCTTCATACTATTAAATGAAACATTGGCATTTTCTTTTAGAAACTTTGCTTTTTGAAGATTAAAGTCAACGTCAATATTTGAAGCAACAAAATCTACAGAACCATCAAATGTGACATTATCGAAAAAAACTGAATATGCAGATTTTATAGCATTAAAATTAGCTTCTTTTTTAAATGTGCTACTAGTAAAAATTATCTTCTTTTCAAAAACACTGTTTGAAAAATCAACATTGTCGTTGAAAGTAAAGTTTATTAAAAATAACTCATACGGAATTCTAACATTTTTTAGTATTAAGTCACCGACAACAATTGCATTCTTTATATAAAGCTCGTTAGCGTGTAACTTTTTATTATTTGCACTATTTTTGATTAGTTTCTCAAGCTCGGAAGATGTTATGTTTTCTCCTTTACAATCAATATCTTTACCTTTTTCAATTATTTTTGTTGTTATGTTGCAAAAGCCACTCTTTTCATTATCAATAGCTCCGTATGCACTAAACACATTAAAAATGGAAATAAATACAGACAGCGTAGTGATAATGCTTAAAAAATTTTTTCTCATAAATTACTTTTTTTTTGCAGCTTGCGTATCAAACTGGATCTCCAATCCAAAAAATTTTAATCAGAACTTAACTAACTGAATGCATGTACAAATAGCGGCAATTAAAATAACTGGGCAGACATTTCTGTCTGCCCACGCAATTAATTTATCTTTTGTTCATATCATTACCATTAATGGAACCAAGTGGATCCTTACTGTTTGTTTTATCCGCTTTTTTAGAGGAATCTGCAGAATTAGCATCTGTTGCCTGCGTTTGTGACGGTGCTGCTAACGCTGGCTCTGGCGTTGCTGGTTTCTCTGCCGTTGCTGGTTTCTCTGCCGTTGCTGGTTTCTCTGCCGTTGCTGGTTTCTCTGCCGTTGCCGGTTTCTCTGCCGTTGCTGGTTTCTCTGCCGTTGCCGGTTTCTCTGCCGTTGCTGGTTTCTCTGCCGTTGCCGGTTTCTCTGCTGGCACTGGTTTCTCTGCTGGCGCTATATAACTTGCTATTATACGTTCAGTTTCAAGAAAAAGAGGTTTCGCATATAGTATTTCTTCAATCCTCTTTATAGAATCAGTAACCTCTATAAATTCAGCGGGTTGATTAACTGTGTGAATTTTAAATGTAAGCTCCCTTTTTCTCTCATTAAAATCTATTTCTGCCTCATCTTTCAATCTTGCTATACTTTTTATTGCCTTTTTTATTGAATTTACATCAGAATCACGCTTAATTCCCGCTTTAACCTGATTCTTGTCTGAAATATAATATTCACTTATAGAGTATAATTTATCCTCACTATTCTGTGAATCATAAAATACACCTATAATGTCAACAAGATTTCTTTCATTCTTCAATGATTGCAGTTCAAAACCTTTTTCTTTTTTATAAATTATTTGCTTTATTTCTCTCAGATAGTTAACTAATATTTTATCATTTTCGTTTTCAGGTTTAAACTCAGTTAAATTAGAAGGTTTAAAATTATCTGTTATTTTAAATTCCAAAATCACGTATTTTTTTGAAACTGATAATCTATCCAAAATGTTTCCTGTTCTATCTTTAAAAGCGACTGTTTTGTCCTCAGTGCCGGAATTTTCTCCTGAGTCTGTCTTACCTGTGTTAACATTTAAACAAAGCACTGCTATACAAAAAATTGAAATTACTAAAATTGCTTTCATTCTACTTTTTTTCATTGATATCAGCCTCCTTATTTTTTTGTGCATATATCCACAGCTCTTTTTCTATTATCCACTCATCACCTTTCCTTTTTAGGTTTAACATCTTTTTCCCATTATCTTCGTATCTCTTATTGTTTCTATGAGCCACACTAACATTGTCATTAAGATTTGTAGAATAACTTTGATCTAGTTTCAAATTCATTGTTTCAATATTTACATTATCTTTGCCAGCCGCAAATGTCTCGTTGTCTTTACTAGTATCTATGTGCACTTTAATTGAACCATATTTCTTATAAATTAATTCCATCTTTTTACGAAACTCCTCAAGCGTTCTTATTTTCTTATCGAAACTCACCTTTGCACCATATTTTTTTGTTGTGTTATCATTGTCCATTTCTTTTGTAATAGGCTCCATTACTTCTTTTTTATAATCAATGTTCTTTCTGTTTGAGTAAACCGTATAAACAACCTGATTTTTATTAGAAACACTCCCCCGTACGATTATACTGTCATTATCATAATAACTCGCATATAAATCAAATTTATTTTTATTTATACCATCGTTCCAATATCTCTCCCAGTCCGTAATAACTTTTACAAATGACTTTCTAACTGCATTTACAGCGTTTAGTAACACTCCATTTGGAGCATCATCAATTTTTATAGAGTCTTTATTTTCATACAAAATGTTTGTAATGGTATCAAAATTAAGAACAGGATTGGCAGCAAGCATAAGACAAATGACGCCGCTTACTAAAGGAGCGCTGAACGAGCTTCCTGATGCTCGCCCCCAATTACCATCATCAAATTTATTATCTACAGAGTATCTTGTTACAAAAAACGTTGAAGTTAAAAAAGATGTTGTAAATATATCTCTCCCAGGAGCAAATAATAACTTTTTATCTTGATCTTGCAGGTAATTACTTTCTTTATCTTTTTTTAACTCCTTATCAACAAACCCAACAGGGATAAAAGGCTTTTTAAGTATAAAACGTTTATCAATTGGTGTGCTTTTATTTCCAGCAGCAACAACTATTGGAATTTCTATATCTTCACCTTTCCTCTTAACCTGTTTGAAGTGTTCAAGAACTCTTACTGTATCTATATTTGTTGTTTCAAAAATAGGCTTAGTACTTGGTAAATCTCTTGATAAGTTAATGACATCCAATTGAACCTCTTTATCCAATACTTCTCGTAATGGGTCTATTATTGAATCGGAGTATATACCTTTACCAGCCGTTCCTTTATAAAAATCGACATAAACTGGAATTATTTTGGCATAAGGACACACTCCTTTTATTCCTATATCATTATGGTTTGCAGCGATTAAACCTGTTACATTTGTAGCATGGTCTGCTTGTTCAATAATTTTTCTTTCTACACTTGCGCTGCCGCTTATATCTGATTCATCTGTTTTTTTATCTGCATAATAAACTTGTGGGAAAGCAATTGATTTCTTCTTATCTTTTATTGCGTTCACTATAAGCTGTCTTCTATCTGACATGTCTTTAATGGTTTTTTCAACAATTTTATATGATAAACCTACCATATCAACTTCCTTAGCTAATTTTAAACCCTCTACTAACTTCTTTGTTGTTTCTAAATCCCAACGACTAACATTGTCAAGACCAACTAGTTTTTCTATTGCCTCATCAGAAGAATTATAAAAAACCTTTTTTTTGTCAGGTTCTAAGCCACTTTGTTCTTCTCCATCAATGTAGTAAGACACCTCTGACAAGTTATTCCTATAATCTATATGTTTGAGAAATGGAACATCTTCAACTACCGCCACTCTAATTTTTTTATCAGGTTTCCTGAACTCTATTTTGTTCCCATCTTTAGTTTCATCAGGGTTATTTTTCTTAAAATATTCCCAAGCCTCCGGTACTTTTATTTGCTTTAGGTAACTGTCATTGTCACTACCATATCTGGTAATTGTATTAAAGTCATAATCTGAGTACTGATATTCATCATAATATTGGTCACAATTTTTTTCAGCAAGTGCACCAAGTTCTTCATTTCCTATAACGTCAATACATCTGTTTTTTTGTACATTTTCAGCTGAATTATTTTGTAATTGATCTTTCATAAAACATTTACCTTCTTCTGCATTTTCATTAAAATCATTTTTTGTTTGATCCATTTGCATATGGGTGCAGCTGAAAAAGAAAATACATAGTGTAAACAGAACCACACTTTTACGGATAAAGTCACCAACGCTCATAATCAACCTCCCCAATATTGGTCTACCTGTCTATGACAATAGACTTATCTGGATTTACTGTTTCAGTGTGATTGCATACACTGCTACCACTATTATCTGTAATTTCAAATTTGTAAGATTTATTCTCATCTAAAGGTTCAGAAATTCCGCATAGGTTTTTACTGTTACACTCAGAAATATCTTTTGGAGTTTTATTAGAACAGTTGCTCCCATCACAGCTTATTTTTAGAAACCTACCTTTGACACAATGATTTTTCAGTATTATAGAAGCAGTAAAAGATTTAGTCCCTCCAGCGCTAACAGATATATTGCGGTCTTCAGAATGCAAGGTGTTACCTTTTCCATTATTATCAAATATCTCACTATAGCACCTTTCTACCATCCCCAAACTTACCAACATAAGCAACAAGCAAAGAAGCACAAACTTAGATACAATTATTTCTTTCATTTTCATCCTCCCAATAATTTATATTTTTAGAACTCTTTTACATTTCCCAAGTATGGTATTACTACCATAAACTATGGCGATTATACACAACTAAAAATACTTTGTCAATATCTTTTTTCAGGATTATTTAACCAATTTAAAAAAAGTCCGGTTTTTTGTAAAATCCAAACACTACAGATGTGGGCAGAGCTTTAACACAGGTTATTCACATAATTTACAAAACGATTGGATTAGTGCTATAAATTAATATGATAGCAGGAACAGTAGACGCAGATTTTGACTTAACAGAAATCATAAACGGAGAGGAAATCATGGGGCCTAGCCCATTTATGAGACATCAGGATATTGTTTTTAACTTAGCGGATATTATACGCCACCACGTAAAGACTAATAAATTAGGGAAAGTTTATTTATCACCACTTGATGTAATCTTTGAAGAAGGAGTTAACAGGCTTCAACCGGACATAATGTTTATCAGAAAAGAAAACCTGAGTATTGCACAGGATTGGATAAGAGGCGTACCGGATATGGTTTGTGAGGTAATATCTTCAGGCAGCTATGAAATGGATACGGCAGTAAAGAAGGCTATCTATCAGAGATACAGGGTGCCTGAGTACTGGATAGTCATGCCAGAGCCGCAAACTGTTGAGATATTAACCATCGTAGGTGATAAGTATAAGCTACATTCTTTTGCGGCAATTGAGGGTTTTGTTACATCCAAAGTCATTGAAGGTCTTCAAGTTGACATTAACGATATATTTGAGTAACCTGCTGTTGTGAATTCTTTAGCCCTTTGCTTAAATATGGGCAAATTAATCCCTTTCAAATAATTATTGACTTTTTTTATATAAAAATTCATACTTACCGTATGCTTATAATATCAAGTAGCTTCCAAAATGGTAATATAATGGTTCAGAAAAAGAACTGGATCCTGCCTCCCCTCAAGGGGATTCCCCTGCAAGTGCGGGATGACAAAGAGGTGCAATCCTTTATCTGTCATTCCTGCGAAGGCAGGAATCCAGTATTTTATTTATATCTTTGAACGCAACTCGGTATAAGAAGAGCTTACGTAAAGAAGGAGGAGGATATTTATGAGAGAGAAAACTTTTTTTGACCACGTTTATGAAAACAGGTTTCGGATAGGTGAGGTTTTATTTTTTCTATGGCTTATTTGTATTGTTTACTGGATTTTCAGATTCCCTGACATTGCTGCACATCCTTTTGAGAAATTTACAATAGTTGATAAGTTAAAAGATGCCGACGACGAGGGCCTGACGGCACGTGCTGCACTTACATTTATTTTTTGGTTTGCAACAAGCGGTATATTTGTTGTGGCTGCCATTATATATGCACTTGCGTTTATAAGAAACGTGATTTTTGATTTAACAAAAGGAGCCGTTCCAAACAAGTATCATCATCTGATAGCGCCAGCATTTTTATTGGTTTCCCTGTGGCCTTGCTTTAACTACCAGCAAGAGGTGAAATCGGCTATTTTGACTGTTAAAACACAGGGAAAGGAAATCGTCACTATGGCGATGGGTTTTGATGTTAAACTTAAGCGCAAATCTCCAATTGACGAGGCTGCCTCAGACAGCAGCAAATCTGATTTGAATAACTTAAAGGATACGCTAAACGATAATCGTTAGGGTTTTGTTTCTGAGAAAGAGCCGATGTTTCTTAGCTTTTTTTGTCTGCTTTTCAACATCTGTTTGCGGGGGATTTTTCTTAGTTGTTTTATAGTTTCAATTATATAGTTTTTTATGGTTATGGCCGCTTTATCGGGGTCAGCATGAGCGCCGCCGGGAGGTTCTGGTAAAATCGTGTCTATTATGTTGAAATTCAAGAGATCACTTGCCGTTAGTTTAAGCGCCTCGGCTGCTTTTGCAAAATCCTCCTGAGTAAGCCCCTTATCAGGGGAATTCCACAGTATAGCGGCACAGCCCTCCGGTGATATTACCGAGTAAATAGAATGCTCAAGCATCACAAGCCGATCTGACACACTTAAGGCCAGAGCGCCTCCGCTTCCGCCCTCCCCTATTACTATAGATATTATCGGCACATCTAACATCGAGATTTCCATAAGGTTTACAGCTATCGCTTCAGCCTGTCCCCTCTCCTCTGCGCCAATTCCAGGGTATGCCCCCGGTGTGTCTATAAATGTAACGATTGGAATGTCAAACCTACGGGCAAGTTTCATCAGGCGAAGCGCCTTTCGGTATCCCTCCGGATTTGGCTGGCCAAAGTTTCTGATGATTCTGTCCTTTGTCCCGCGTCCCTTTTGATGCCCAACAATCAAGACCGATATGCCCCCTATAGTGCCAAGACCACCCACTATGGCAGGATCGTCAGAATACCTTCTGTCGCCGTGAAGCTCTATAAAGGTGTCGGTTATTTTATTGATGTAATCCATCGTATATGGTCTGTCAGAATGACGGGCAAGCTGACATTTTTGCCACGGGGTGAGATTTTTAAATATCTCTTTTCTTAAGTTTTCTAATGTCTCAGCTAATGGCGATATATCCGCTGTCCCGTTACTAAGGCCATTAGATGAAATCTGTAACTCCTGCATCTCGGCAATTCTTAGCTCCAGCTCTTCAAGTGGTTTTTCAAAATCCAGGTATGCTCTCATTTTATTAGTGCTCTATTATAACGCTTGAAGGCAGTGAAAAATCAAGGAGAAAACGCGCGGTGAAAAGACACGGGTTTGTTTGTTTCAATAACGATTGAGAAAATCTTTTTCACTAAAAACAAAAAAGTAGAAATTTATGTTTATTTAGAGTACAATAAAGTGAGCTAATCGAAGTGTTTTAAAAGGAGGTGGCAAGCATGTCCACAACAGTTAAGGCCAGAGTTTCACATGGGGGAATTGAGCTTTTGGAAAAAATAGATTTTCCAGAAGGCAAAGAAGTTATCGTTACTATCGATGAAGTCTCCATACCTGAAAAAGAAGCTGTTGATTTGAACGATGACGATGTTTGGGAAAACGACCCTTTCTTTAAGTTAGCTGGAATTATGGACAGCGGAGTAGGTGATTTGGCAAAAAACCACGATAAATATCTTTACGGCCTTGTAAAAAATAACAAATAATCAAAATCAAATATGTCTTCAGTCTTTATTGATACCAACATATTAGTTGCTTTTTTTGATAAAGCGGATGAAATGCACATAGAAGCTCTTTCTAAAATGGAAATTATTAAGGGAAATAAGTTGAAACTGCTTTTAACCAATTTTATTTTTGATGAAGCGCTTACTCTGTGTTTAGGCAGAACCAACCATAAAACAGCCGTAAATATGGGGGAGTTTATTTTTAACAGCAACATAATTGAATTTATGTGGCTTAACGAGGAACTGCAAAAAAAAGCATGGGAGTATTTTAAGAGACACAATGACAAAATTTATTCTTTTACCGATTGCACAAGCTTTTTAGTAATGCAAAAAATGGAGATTCAGTACTATTTTTCTTTCGACGAGGATTTTAAAAGAGCAGGATTTATTGATTTTAGCCAGCAGTATAAATAATTTTACCCCCTCAAAATTTCCTTAATCTCATGTTCCGTAAAGTGTATGGCTTAACCCGTTCCCTAATCGTAGCAGAAACAAGCCCAACTACTGGACTAACTATTTTTGGCTCTTTCACGTTTATTGTGTATAGAAAAAAGAATAAACAGAACTGCTACGGTTGTGGATTTCAAAGAAAATAATGGCATAATTCACTTTACTGGAAACCTTGGTGCAGAGTTAAATCATGCTACCCTTGCCTTTTTCTGATGTTATTTATTACAATTAAACTATAAATGTTGTCTTTATGGACTGGTGCAATTGAATTGCAAATAACTATTAAGGGGGCAACTATGGAAATAACACTCAATCTACAGTTACCGTTTTTTGCAAACTTCATAACCACAACAATTTGGGGAACTATTACAAGCATTTTGCCTGTGTTCTCAAATTTTGTAACCATAATACTTTGGGGGGCTGTCATGGGCATTTTGCCCGTGTTCTTTTCTCCAGTCCTTCCCCCCACCACAAATAACTTAAAATTTATATAGATAATGTTAATGAAATTATTCTATTTTTTCATATCAATAAGAATAAAACGGCTATCCGTTACAGCTATACATACCAGACTCTCATGTCCGGTAATCTTTAATCCATCTCCGGGGCCAAGTGTATAGCCGTTAACTTGTAAACTGCCAAACATAACGTTGTGCAGATACCCTAACCGATTTGCTTCTACGACAGCATGTACCGTGTTCCCAGCCTGCAAACCGCACACAGATAGAGTAACGTCCTGGTGAATCAACATTGTATCGGCAGATTGCATATTTGACACTACGGCAACAAGACGATTCTCTGCAAGTTTAGTAATTTGTTTTTGTTCATAACCGGGGTTAAGTGATTTTTTATCAGGTATTATCCAGATTTGCAGAAGATGAGTCACCTCATTGTCGCTTGTGTTAAACTCGGAGTGCGCTATACCAGTACCTGCAGTCATTCTTTGAACGTCTCCCGCAATAAGAGTTGCTACTCCTCCTGTGGAATCCTTGTGTGAAAGAGTGCCGGCAAGCAAATACGTCACCACCTCCATATCCTCATGCGAGTGAGTGTCAAACCCAGCCCCGGGACTTACAAAATCCTCGTTTAATACACGCAGTGGTCCAAACTGAACGTGATTTGCATCATAGTAACTGCTAAAAGAAAAGCTATGATAGGTTTTTAACCACGAGTAACTTGCGTGGCCACGATCTTTACTAAGTCTCAGCTCTATAGCCATCAGTCCCTCCTAATAATAGTTTAACAAAAGGCAGATTAAAATTTATATAACATTTTAATTAAAAGCGGGCTTTACAAAGGGGACAGTTAAATTGAGTTACATCACGGTATCATCTATCCTTCTTTTATGTTGACTATGCGGTGCGGCTTTTTCATCCTCTGAGAAACCTTCTTGTCTAATTGTGTCAGATATGGTTTCGTTTACAGTTTCTACAATTGCTATGGCACCACTAGTGTTGAAATGGTCACAAAAACTTTTAGCAGCTTCACAATCTATGTCTTTCTTTATGATAACTTGCTTACCGGAGAATAATTTTTCTAAAAACTCATCATCATTGCGTGTTAAAAGAATTTTCAGGGAAGCTTTAACCTCGTCTGACTCAAAACCATCTTTTATCTTACCATCAAATATAACATTACATATTGGCATTACATCAGGCCTCCATACAAAAAAACTGTCTTGGTATTAGTGACTTAAAGGTTTTATCCTCAAGTCCATCTATCATAAAACAATACCACTATTGACTACCTAAAATCAAGTTTTTTTAAGACATTAAAAATCTATACGTCAATTAAGAGACACTGAGCCCCTTTCCAAAATATCCTCTATTTTATTTATTAACCCGGATTCCACCGACACATTGTATGCTGTCACTATAGTGGTTACCGTTTCGCTGCCATAGAGTTTTAGATAGACAGGAAGAGGTCCTCTGACCTCTGACAGAGTTTCTTTGAGTTTTATAAATGTAGCTGTGTTACAGTATTTTTCGCGAAGTCTTATCTCCATCTGCCTAAAGGAGTCATCTATAGCTCTCTGAAGAGTGGAAATCTCTGAAGCCAAAATTTTAGCGCCTTTTTCAGAAACCTCAAGTTTTCCTTTAATAACTACCAGAGCATCTTTTTTAAGAAACGAATCTGAACGTGAAAATGTATCCGGAAAAACCACAACCTCCACGGCCCCCTCATCGTCCTCTAACTGCACAATTGCCATCTGCCCCTTATTGTCTTTCACCTGCTTTTTAGTCAATACAGACACTATGCCTGCCACTTTTACCTCTTCTTTATCCATAAAGTTTTCAAATGAGGATGTTTTAGTGATATTTAGCTGCTTTAATTCCCTTTCATAGTTTCTTAGCGGATGCCCTGTGATATAAAACCCAAGAGATTGTTTTTCATTACTGAGTTTTTCCATTTCATCCCACTCAACCTCTGTGCCAGCTCCACTAAACACAGGAATGTTTCCAAAAAGCGACGGTGTTGAATTCCCGCCCCCGTTTAACAAAATATCTAAGTTATCAACAGCTCCTTTGCGGGTTTTTATCATAGAGTCAAACGCGCCGGCCTTTATCAGGCTTTCTATCACCTTTTTATTAACCCTGCGGGAATCCACCCGTCTAACAAAATCCTCTAATGATGAGAAAATGCCCTTCTCTCTTATTTCTAAGATTGACTCTATAGCAGCTGAACCAACCCCTTTTACCGCTTCAAGTCCAAAACTTATAGCGCTGCCGATTATCTTAAACTTCCTGTTACTTACGTTTATATCCGGAGGCAGTATCTCTATAGCCATTTCACGGCATTCTTTTATAAATTTCACAACTTTTTCGGAACTGTCCTCTGTTGAAAGGTTAGCTGCCATAAATTCCACTGAGTAGTGAGCCTTTAGATACGCTGTCAAATACGATATGTAAGCATAAGCGGCGGAGTGGGATTTGTTAAATCCGTACTTTGCAAATTGAGCCATAAGGTCAAATATCTTAACGGCCATTGTCTCTTTTATCCCGTTTTTAATTGCCCCGCTTACAAAATCATCCTTTTGCTTATCCATCTCGTAGCTTATCTTTTTTCCCATTGCTTTCCGCAAAATATCAGCTTGACCCATGGTGAAACTGGCAAGCTTATTGGCTATTCTCATAACCTGCTCCTGATACAGGATAACTCCGTAAGTCTCATCCAGAATGTCTTTAAGTTGCGGTAAATCGTACTGAACCGGGATGAGACCCTTTTTGCGCTTTATGAAATCATCAATCATCCCGCTACCTAATGGCCCGGGTCTGTAGAGCGCTACAAGCGCTATTAAGTCTTCAAACCTGTTTGGAGCCATCCTGATTAAGATATCTTTCATCCCGGCGCTTTCAAGTTGAAACACCCCTGTGCTGGTACCTTGTCCAAGAAGATGGTACGTTTGCTCATCATCAAATGAAATCCCCTTTAAGTCCAGTTCAATGCTCTTTTCTTTCAGATACTCCTGAGTTTGCTTAATCACAGTGAGTGTCTTTAGCCCCAGAAAATCAAACTTAAGCAGTCCCATCTTTTCAATTGAGCTCATATCAAACTGAGTAATAATGTTGTCCTCGTTTGTGGGCTTATACAAAGGGGTGTAATCGGTAAGCGGTGTGGGAGATATAACAACTCCTGCGGCGTGAGTGGAGGCATGACGGCATAATCCCTCAAGCCTCATCGCAATGTCTATAAGTTTTTTAATTTCCTCGGATTTTTCATAAGCGTTTTTTAACTCAGGCTCAGCTTGCATGGCCTCTTTTATGGTTATATTAAGGGTGAGAGGAATCAGCTTTGCGATCCTGTCAACCTCAGCGTAGGGCATAGCAAGTGCGCGTCCAACATCCCGCACTGCCGCCTTTGCAGCCATAGTTCCAAAGGTTATTATCTGAGCAACGTGGTCTTTACCATACCGTTGTGCCGTATAAGCTATAACCTCACCGCGCCTGTCCTTACAGAAATCCACGTCAATATCAGGCATACTGATTCGTTCAGGGTTAAGAAAGCGCTCAAACAGCAGATTGTACTTAAGAGGGTCTATGTCGGTTATATCGAGGCAATAGGCTACCAAAGAGCCTGCAGCCGACCCTCTGCCGGGGCCAACAGGTATTCCCTGAGTGCGTGCATAATTTATAAAATCCCACACTATTAAAAAATATGAGGCAAAACCCATCTTCTTAATTACCTTAAGTTCGGTTTCAAATCTCTCCATGTAGGGTTTATCGGGAGTTGGGCTAACCTTAACGGCTAATCCGGCACGTGCCAGCTTTTCAAGGTAGTCCTCCGGGGACTGATTGTCTTTGAGGTTATATCTGGGAAGACGGATGTCGTATAGTTTAAAGGTAAGATTGCATTTTTCGGCAATTTCTCTTGTGTTAGTCACAGCCTCCGGAATGTAAGAAAACGCTGCTGTCATCTCCTCCGGTGATTTAAAATAGAGACCATCGGTTTTAAACTTAAGACGATCCTCGTCATAAATAGTTTTACCGGTTTGAATACAAAGCAGAATTTCATGAGCTTTAGCGTCATCACGTGTCAGATAATGGCAGTCGTTAGTGGCAACAACTTTTATGTGGGTGTCGTAGGAAAGCTCAATTAGCTGCTTATTAAGTGTCTCTTGCTCGGGAAGACCGTTACTCTGAATTTCAATGTAAAAGTCAGGGCCAAATATGTGTTTAAAAAACAGAGCAGCCTCTCTGGCACTGTCTGTCTGTCCCTGCTGAAGTAAATATGGCACCTCGCCTTTCATACAGGCAGAAAGCGCAATCAAACCGCCGCTATACTGCTGTAGCAGATCTTTATCAATTCGCGGTTTGTAGTAAAACCCCTCCGTGTATGCTTTTGTGACAAGAGAGACGAGGTTTTTATAACCATCCATATTCTTGGCAAGAAGTATCAGGTGGTGATATGAGCCTTTGGTTTTTTCAAGCCGACTGCCGTTAGAGATATAAACTTCTGAACCTATAATGGGTTTTATACCGGCATCAGAGACTTTCTTATAAAAGTCCATAGCGCCGAAAAGATTACCATGATCTGTGATGGCAAGAGCCGCAAGCTTATACCCCACCGACTTTTCAACCAGTTCATCTATACGGATAGCCCCATCCAGTAAGCTGTATTGAGTGTGCAGGTGTAGCGGTACGTATTGTGCGTGTTGCATGGAAAGTATGATACCTGTTATCTACTTAACAAGTCAATCGGAATCTACAGTTTCCCCAGAATTGTATAAGTCGCATAACCAGAAAGTTCATACAAACAGTCATACATGGAGGTAGCGCCTTGTGCTATCGGTACCATCTTTTCAAAAAAGAAGCTGAAATCTTTCTTGTTAACAGAAAATGTGTCAGGGTTTAATCCCTGCTTTTTAAACATTGCAAGCGCTCTTCGCATATGGCTTTGAGAGGTGACAAGGAGGATTTTTTTTAATTTTTCGTCTTCTGAGATTTTTTTCATCTTCATAGCCTCATCAACAGTTCGTCTGACTTCCCCGTACAACTCAAAATCATGTCCGTCAAGTGCCTGAGCAAGATACCTCTTTGATATTATAGCACCCTCACTAGCCGTGCCGTTAGCATTAGATGTCTCCCAATCGCCCATAAAGAATTTTTTGGCGTGTCCTGTTTTAACGAAATAAATACCTGTAAGGATACGATCAGTCTGTAGAGTTGTTCTGACGTAGTTTACAGGTACGTAAATGTTTTCGCCAGCCATATTGTTTTTTTCCCTGATATGCCATTCTAAATTTATAGCCCCTGAGAGAACCACAACTGCGTCGTATTCCGTCTTAGGATTGTAGGTATCTGGTACAGCCCAAAATTTTAAGAACAAGGACGATGCAACAGGTGAGAACACTAAGTAGAAAGCCAATGCTAGAGTGCATGTAAAAACACTTCTGTGTTTTTTGGCAATTGCAAGATAGACCAACCCGGCGCCCAGATAAATGAGCGGATTAATCAGAACTAACGCTATGCTTCGTAAAATATCTCCCAATCCATGCACGACCTTAATCATAACATAAATTTAATTTTTTGATGTATAAATTTTAAAGGGAGGGAAAGCAAAACTGCTTTCCCTCCCTTTGTTACGATAGATACTTACTGTTTATTTATAGCGTTGATCGAACTCTGCTTTTCTTTTTGCTCTTTCGGCCTTAACGGCAGGATCCTCATTTCCGACAGACCATCTGTGATTGTCTGTAGCCTGAACTTCGTGGAGAAGTTTTTCAAGTTCTTCAGCCTTCAAATTGGCCTCTTTATTAGCACTCTTCTTACCCATTTCTATGACCTCTTTTAACTCCGGCACGTACTCACCATACCAGTTCTTTGCCAGTTCATAGTTGCCATGCCACTGAGTATAATCAGGAGCTTGCATAGAGGCTCCATGGCGCGCTCTGCGTCCCTCATGGTGCCAAAGCTCAAACCACGTGTAGTCTATCTTATTAGCAAACGTAGCATACTCTTTGCCCTGTACCGCTTTTAGCACCTCTGTGGCTTTATTAAACAGTTTCTCGCCTGGTTTTGCCCACTTCTCACTATACAGCTGCATCTCGGCCTCGTACTGAATGTAGAAGGCATTCGTAAAATTAGTATTGTGGCAGGATACGCAAACTTTCTTCATGTTTTCTTTGCGCATATCTCCAGTGATTTTACCTGATGGCAGTCCCCACACTAAATCTGTTTCATGAGCTTGCTTTAACTGTGCAGGACGGTTATTCCATTTTATGCGTAATCCAACGTTATGCGATACAGGCAGATCTTTTGTTGCAGACATGTGGCAGGTGGCACAGGTTGGTGCCGCAAAATAATCCTCACCTACAACCCACTTATTGGATTCCAGATTCATCTTGTCCTTGTTAGCGTAGTAGTTGATACCGTGCTTGGACTCCGTGTATATTTCTATCTGCGGATGGTCAGGGCCCATGTGGCATTTACCACAGTTTTCCGGCTGACGCGCCTGCGCCACAGAAAACTCATGGCGCTGATGACATGCCGAGCAACTGCCTTCAGAACCATCAGGGTTAATTCTGCCGATACCAGTGTTAGGCCATGTTGCAGGGTCCAGCTTACCGTCTTTATTTACCTTGATAACTGTTCCGTGGCACTGCCAACAACCGTTAACCGCCGCTGCAGAAACTCCCATAGGGAATGCCTCTGTCTTCATTCCTAAATTGCCCTCGGCTACGTCTGCTACAATGTTATCCATTGATCCCATTATACGCCCGGCTTTTGAATGATGTGAATTCACAAACTCATCAGTCTCTTTTGCGTGACATTTGCCACAGTCCTTGGGGGAGACTATTATAGATATAATTGCTCCGTTATGCTCAAATGCACCCGGGTCCCCTTTCTTTTTCATATGACACTCATAGCAACCCACGTTAGCTCTGAAATGCTTACTTCTGCCCCAATGCTGGTAAATGTTAATCGTAGTGCTTGCGTGGCATGCAACACACGCCTGGCTTTCCTTTGACAGTTCCTTTGGTATCTCCAACTTCAGTTCCGCGTATGCAGTGGTTACTGTTGCTATTAAAAATACCAATAAAAACACAAACTTCGTTCTCATACAAACCTCCTTTATTATTGTTTTAGTGTGTAAAAGTCCCCTGAGTGGATTATATCATTTATGTGTAACTTTAGTCAATACCCCCTCTTCGTTTTATACAATACTTATTTTAGAGTCAATATTCTGTTAATTCAACTATATTTCACAAAACTCACTACTTCAGCTAATAAACTCTTATTATATTTGTAATTTTAAACAAAAAATAAAAGAGACTAATGTTATTACATTTGGCAGAAATAGTCTGTGATATTTGTCACAGAAGAGCAGCGTTTTTTTATTTCATTTAAAGAATTATCACTAAGACAGGAGCACAGGTGTTTCAAGCATATTTCAATGGCAACTGAAGAATTTACACAAATCTGTGTTTTAAATTCATGACATCCCGATAAAGAACAACACCGAGAATCACGTCATTATCATCGTTAACAGGAATGGCACGGAAGCTGTAACGACTAAACATTTCAGAAGCCTCTCTTAGTGTATTTTCCGACTTTAAACTTATAACGTTTGTTGTCATAATGTCCTCAAGAGTGTCGTCTGCGTTTGCTTGCAGCGTCTCTTTAATGTCCACAACACCAAGCAGGGTATCCTGTTTGTCAACAACATAGAGGTACATTATTACATCCTTGTCTTTTGCTATGTCACGATAATGATGAAGGACGTGGCTGACCTGAGTTTGAGGCGGAAGTTTGATAAAATGCGATGTCGTAAAATTTATAATCTCCTCATCATGTTTATCCAGCAGATAGTGTACCTTTTGAGCATTTTCCTTATCAATCAGTTTAAGAATTTCATCCGCCTCTTCAGCAGGCAAAATCGTGAGAATATCGGCCGCCTGTGCCGGAGTCATATCGTTAATCAGTTCGGCAGCCCTCTCTATCTTAATGGATGAGATGAGTTCTCTTTGAACACGCGGCTCGATTTCTTCAAGTGTATCTGATGCCTGGCAGGTCTCAAGCTCATTGAATATTGCAAGCCGCTGCTCACCGCTTAACTCCTCCAAAATGTCCGCAAGGTCAACCGGATGAATCTCCGGAAGTTTTTCTTTAAGGACATTGAGTTTGACATTACCCTTAAATACACCTGTGTTTTCTGGAAGCGGCTGAACGTATGACCAGGAAAGAGTCTCTTTCTTTAAAAAATCACTCCCAAACAAAAATTTAACAATAGGTTTGAGGCCGAGTCTTTTTAGTAACGCATATCTGCTAAAATCCACATCTGTGACATATAGCACTCCACCTCGCAAAACCATCTTAATATCATAGACCATATCTATCTCATTGTCGTCCATATCAAGGACTTTTTTATCAAGAACATGGCCGGCAAGTAGCACCTGTCCCTCGGAGGGCTCTTGTTCATATTGGTCCAAAGATTCAAGATCAATAATAATCATTTCCGCTCTGACAAACACTACCCTCTCCCAGGGTACAAGTAACGGCTTGTTGCCAAATGGCCGGTGAACGATAAGATGAGTAACTACAGGGAGTTTTTCCTGTTCAATGATGGCAACATCTTGCAGTTTTCCTGTCTTTTTATCCCCATTATACACCTTTAAGCCGATAAGATCACTTAAGAAAAATTCATATCCGGTTGTTTCCTGTTCCTGTGTACTTTTAGCTATTGTGTTCAAAATCACTCTCCTTTATCGCAACAGGGTGATAAATTTATAAACCAATAATACTACAAGAAAAATCAGGTAGAGCCGCAATGACAAAAGTGAAAACTTTACCCATTTTGACATCACAACGTTGGGAGTTGCATATTTCTTGTTGATATTCTGGACCTTTGCATAAGTGTTACTGAAAAAACTCTTTATCACAGCCATTCTCCTTCATTTGAAAATATTTGGAAACAGGGTGCCGATACCATACAGGCTCGATATGATAATAATTGCCACCACAATAATTACGTTGACAACGTTTTGCGTTAACGTGTTGGTGTACTCCCCCATGGTCTTTTTGTTGTTCAAAAGCAAAATCAAAAAAACCAGCGCAGCAGGCAGAAGTGTGACTGCCACTACCTGTACAAACAGCGTGATAAGTACAAGAGGCGCCTTTGGAATCAGCACAACTACCCCTGAGGATAACAGCAGGAAAAAGAAAAACCCGTAAAACCACGGAGCCTCTTTTATTTTATAATTTAACGAGTGCGCCCAGCCAAATACCTCACCAAAGGCCCAGGAGCTGGCAAGTGCGATGCAGACAGCGCCCAGAAAACCGGCATCGAAAAGGCCAATTGCCATAAACGTACCAATATGCTTATTGATCTTCATCAGCATTACGGATGCTTGTGCTGCATCGTCTATATTTACCCCTTTTAGCAGCGTACCGGTAACAATAATGATAAATATCGCAACAGTTCCTGTAAACAACGAACCCATAAGTGTATCGAGTTTACCCCAGGGGATGTCTTTTTCTTTCATGTTTTTGTCAACAACGGCGCTTTGTTGGAAGAAAAGCATCCATGGAGCTATAGTGGTGCCAATGTTAGCCATAAGATAAAAGAAAAGATCGTTATTCAAACCTCCCGGGAAATTGGGCACTATGCCCTTGTGCAATATCTCTGACACTGAAGGATTGACAAGAAATGCGGCGGGAATATAAATCAGGTTCACAGCACAAAAAACAAGGGTTATTTTCTCCCATGTCCAATAGCTGCCGTTTACAACCATTGTTCCCATTATCAAACACATGCCAATAACTGTCAAATACGGTGGTATGCCAAAGATATTCATGGCAGCCGTCATGCCGACGAACTCGGTTACCATAGTGAGCCAGTTGACCAGTAAGAGGTCAAAAAGTGAAAACCAGCCCCAAAAAGTACCAAATCCGGCAAAGATTGCCTCTGCATGTCCCCGTTTTGTTACTGCGCCCAATCGTACCGTCATCTCCTGTACGTAGTAGCAGACGGGCATGAGGATTATGATTACCCAAATCAGGTTATAGCCATACTTTGCTCCCGTTGCCGAGTATGTCGTTATGCCTCCGGCATCATTGTCAGCAACCATTACAATCAACCCTGGTCCGGAAATAATAAGAAAAAGCTTAATTGCTTTAACAATTTTGCGATATTGGTAATACAATCGCGTAAATATATTCAATGACAGTCCTCCTATTTTTCCAACGTTAAATTATACAACTTATAGAAGCAATCTGCAATGAGTTTACCGGCAAACTGGTATCTTTCTGGTTTCAGGTACCTTAGTCAACGTACGGCTCTATGTGGATAAGAACGTCTATTACCTCTTTGATATTTTCTTTGATTTTTTCCTCGACAATGTGGGAAATTTTATGTCCTTCGATGACTGAAATATTGGGGTTTACTTTAATGTGTAAATCTAAAAAGACATGGCTGTTGGTGCCTCTTGTCCTTACTCTGTGACAGTAGATGACATTGTCCACACTTTTTACGATTTCCTTTATCTGCTCAGGGTCCATCTGCTTTCGGTCTGCCAAAACCCCTGCGGCCTCCCACAGTATCCCTATTCCTGCCTTTGCCACAAGCACTCCAACAAGAGCGCCAACAATTGTGTCTGCTCGTGTGAAACCCAGTTTCGTAAAAATCAGGCCTATTATGACCCCTGTGGTTAAATAGGTATCGCTTCTGGTAAGTTTAGCATCAGCAACAAGAAATTCGCTTTTAAGTTTCTTTCCCATCCAGTTTTCATAAGTCATGACAAAAAGATTAACAACAAGGGTTATTACCATAATTATAAAGCTTTCTTTAGTAACACTAACCCTCGTCTCACCATTGAGGGACTCATAAGCCTGTTTAAATATCTCAATACACATCAGTGACATCATAACACCAATGAAAATGGTAAAAATCGTCTCTATTTTTCTGTAACCGTAGGGGTGCTCTTCATCGGGGGGACGGGACGCAAAATATATGCCTACAAAGCCCACAATGTTTGATACCCCGTCAAACGTGGAGTGGAAACCGTCCGCTGTTATCGAAATGGAGTGGGAAAAATACCCGTATGCTACCTTTGCTGCTGCCACAGCGATATTAAAAAAAAGAGTAACCCACAACACCCTTCTGATTGCCGCAGCTCTGTCTGTAGTACTGACCATCTCCTCAATATTAAGCCACATCCATGATTACACTTATATTAAGAAAATGCTACAAAACTGTTACAATTTGTAAGTCACATTGCTGGCAGATTTTTTGTATTAGTTACTGGCTCTGAGCTGACCGCAGGCGGCAAGTATATCACGTCCCTTGCTTTTTCTTATAAATACGCTTATGTGGCCATGGGCTACAATTTCCTGGAATTCTAACACAGTGGTATCATCAGGTCTCTTAAAATACGCCCCCTCATATTCATTAAAAGGAATAAGATTAACCTTTGCCCTGATTCCTTTAAGCAATCTTATTAGTCTTGAGGCATCATCCACCGAATCATTTACACCCTTTAACAGTACGTACTCAAAGGTTATTCTTCTGCGCTCCGGTATGGGTAGTCTGCGGCAGGCACTAAGCAAAGTTTTAAGGTTATATCTTTTGTTAACCGGCATTATCATGCTCCGTATGTCATCAGTTGTTGCATTTAAAGAAATTGCAGGATTAACATTAAAACCATCGCAGTAGAGTCTCTCTAACTCCGGCACAAGACCTGCGGTTGAAAGCGTTATGTGGCGTTTTGATATGTTTAACCATTCCATCATGATTTTTAGCGCGCCTGTCACCTCTTTATAATTACTGAGAGGCTCACCCATTCCCATCATCACTATGTTTGTAATTCTCCGCTGTGGCTCTATATCACGGCTTACACAAAGAATCTGATCACAGATTTCATGTGCTTTCAGATTTCTCTTAAACCCGCCTCTTGCCGTTAAACAAAACTTACACCCCATAGCACAGCCAACCTGCGAGGAGACACAGAGAGTCAGCCTCTCACCATCCTCTATCAACACACTCTCTATCGTAAGTCCATCGCCAAGTGCAAAAAGATACTTGCGTGTGCCATCGTTTGACACAAGACGGTTAACAATACGTAGGCCACTGATAAACGAAATGCCCTTGAGATGCTCTCTCAAGGGCAGCGAAAACTCCGTTATTTCATCTATTGAAACAGCCTTCTTTGTATAAACCCTAAGGAGAAACTGTTTTGCTCTGAAAGCCGGCTCTTTAAGAGTTTTAAAAAAGGCCGCTAACTGCTCCTCCGTAAATGCCTTAAGATCAACTACGTGCCCATCTCCCAGCTCTTCAGGTAATCCTTTTGAGCCTTTGTAGGCTTATCTATCTTGATGCCCATAGAGATGAGTTTTAGTTTTGCTATCTCTCTGTCAATATCCTCAGGCACCTTATAAACTGATTTACTTAGCTTTTTGTAGTTCTTGGCTACATATTCGGCACAAAGCGCCTGATTAGCAAAACTCATATCCATAACCGAGGACGGATGCCCTTCTGCGGCTGCAAGGTTAATCAGCCTGCCCTCGCCAAGTACATAAATACGCTTTCCAGTGCTTAAACTGAACTCCTCAACAAATGGTCTTATCACCCGTCTTGCCACCGCCTGCTTTGCAAGTGCCTGAAGCTCAATCTCAGCATTAAAATGGCCTGAATTACACACTATGGCTCCGTCTTGCATAATGGGGAAACACTTTTCGCTTATCACATTTATGTTGCCCGTTACTGTTACAAAAATATTGCCGATTTTAGAAGCATCCGCTATGGTCATGACCTCATAGCCGTCCATGGTGGCTTCAAGCGCTTTTAACGGATCAATCTCTGTCACCACAACACGCGCTCCCATTCCCCTTGCTCTCATCGCAACCCCACGTCCACACATCCCATACCCGCACACTACAAACACACTGCCCGCTATCAGACGGTTAGTTGCCCTTAGTATTCCGTCAATTGAGCTCTGGCCTGTTCCATAGCGGTTATCAAACAGATGCTTCGTCTGGGCATCGTTTACGGCTATTATAGGATACTGCAACACCTTGTCCCAGGCCATTGCCCTCAACCGGATAACACCTGTAGTTGTCTCCTCAGTTCCCCCTATGACATACTCAAGGAGGTCTTTTTTATCCTTATGAAGAACTGACACCAGATCAGCCCCGTCATCCATCGTAATGTTAGGCTTAAACTCCAGCACGTCCATAATATGCTTGTAGTAAGTGTCGTTGTCCTCACCCTTTATAGCAAAAGTTGGAATCTCCGAGTGGGTGACCAGACTTGCAGCCACGTCATCCTGAGTGCTAAGAGGATTTGATGCACATAGGACAACCTCTGCCCCTCCGGCTTTAAGGGTTTGCATCAGAGTTGCCGTTTCCGTAGTAACGTGTAAACAGGCTGCCAGGCGTATCCCCTTAAGAGGAGTTTCCTTGCTGAAATAATCTTTTATTTTCCTGAGTACTGGCATTTCCTTCTCTGCCCACTCGATTCGCAGCTTGCCGGAGTCCGCCAAACTCATATCTTTCACATCATGTTTTACCATTCATATCCTCCAGGAGATTTTTTTTTGCCTGCTTCAACTTTTTACCATATTTTTATAAACCGGCTGCGTTTTTGAGTGTTTCAGCCATGTCGGTTGCCTCCCATGTGAAATCGCTGTCATTGCGTCCAAAATGCCCATAAGCTGCCGTCTTTTTGTATATCGGTCTTCTCAGATTTAACTTTTCGATTATTGCCCTTGGTCTTAAATCAAAGTTATCACGAATGATTTTTACCAGTTTATCGTGGGCAATTTTACTGGTGTTGCCAGTGTCAACAAGGATGGATAACGGTTCGGCTATTCCTATAGCGTATGCTATCTGCACCTCAGCCTTAGTGGCAATGCCTGAGGCCACAATGTTTTTAGCTATATACCTTGCCATGTAAGCGCCTGAGCGGTCAACCTTTGTTGGATCTTTACCGGAGAAACATCCCCCGCCGTGTCTGCCCACTCCTCCGTAGCTATCTACTATAATCTTTCTGCCGGTAAGTCCGGTATCTCCCATTGGGCCGCCAACCACAAATCTGCCGGTAGGATTGACATGATATGCAATCTTCTCTTCATCCAGTAACTTGACTGGAATTATTGGTTTGATTACTTTTTCAATTATATCTTCTTTCATCTCTTTGAGTGTTATATCAGGGCTGTGCTGTGAGGACACCACTATATTATCTATCCTGAAAGGGGCTCCGTCTTTATACTCGACAGTCACCTGGGTCTTTCCGTCAGGCCTGAGATAGGGCAGCACATCGGTCTTTCTCACCTCGGATAACTTCATGGCTAACTTATGTGACAACATTATGCTAAGGGGCATCAACTCCTCAGTCTCATCACAGGCATAACCAAACATCAGCCCCTGATCTCCTGCTCCGCCCGGGTCCACACCCATTGCTATGTCCTGAGACTGTTCATGTATTGACGTTATAACCGAACAGGTTTCATAGTCAAAACCATACTTAGCACGGGTATATCCAATATCTTTTATCGTATTTCTTACTATAGAGGGAATATCCGCATAACAGTTTGTTGTTATCTCACCGGCTATAAATGCAAGCCCTGTGGTAACGAGAGTTTCACAAGCGACCCTCGCGTTTGGGTCATTTCCTATTATTGTGTCCAGTATCGCATCGGATATTTGATCAGCTACCTTGTCGGGATGCCCCTCGGTTACTGACTCAGACGTAAAATAGTAGTTTTTCTTAGGCACTTAAACCTCCTTATTGTTTATACTTAATCATCCAACCGCAATTGTAACATTTTTACTACGAATAGATACATAGTTTTGGGAAACTTCCTAATAGTCCTTCTAGTTTAAAGGTCATTGAGGGTGAGTAAGGGGATTCGAACCCCCAACCCCTGGAGCCACAGTCCAGTGCTCTAACCGTTGAACTATACTCACCATCACACAGTATTGTAAATATTTTTTATATTGTTAGTCAATAGGAAAACACGTTTTTTTATAAATCTTCATTTTTTGATTTGTTAAGTAATTCAGAATAATGACTCTTGAGTTTATCAAGCTCCATGCGCTCCACTTGGAGCTCGCTAAGCATATTGGAATACATTTTTTTTGCAGCTTTTAAATCACGACGCCATACAATAATAAAAAAAATCAGCAACAACAATGCAAAATAATACATTTCCACGCCCTCTCAATAATAAAAACGGGGAGAAAAACTCCCTCCCCGTTTAAAAACAAAACAGCATAAATTTGCCCTGCCCTACCACTTGGTTATTGGCAGATTTTCTTTGTCTTTGAATGCACCGAGGCTTATCATTACAAAATCAACGAAATACCAAATCCCGAAGCCACCCATTGTAACCAACATTATGATGCCAGTACCTACCTTATTTACATAGAAACGATGGCCTCCGGCCCAACCAAGTAAGAAGCAAAGTAATAATGTTACCAAACGGCTTTTCTCTGATCCCTGTTCATTAGTCATAATTTTATCCCCACTCTATTTTTTTTACTTTGGGATCCTATGAACCCCTTCCTTTTGAATGTATGATAACCTATCGTTTTCATCATGTCTGTATCATATGATACAACGGGATAATTTTTTTTCATAATATCCTAAAGAATTCTTTCCGATACCTTATTCTCATTGTTTTTATTAATAATCCTCCATTGAACCTCAGCCGGCATATACAACCTTACATTGTTTTTTGAAAGCACCTCTGTAACCGGTTTGTAGAGTTTTGTTTTATTTTTAATCTCTCTGAAACCCTTAACAGTTATCCCCTCACTGTCTTTGTGCTGTTGCTTTAGCTCCACATCCCAGGTGCCAAGCACAATGTTTATACTGATAAGTTCATAGCTCATATCCACATTTTGCTTTAAAATATCATATGTGTTCTTAGCGGGGACTAGTTTTACAGAATTTCCAAAGGGAACCCGTTTTATAACATCCATTTTCTCAAGGACTTTGGAAACCCGTTTATACTCCTCATTTTCAGCTGCATTCTTATTAACAGCAGGCAGTACGGCAGGCAGAAGATATTTACATTCTCTGGGATACACCAACTCTTCTGAAATTATTTTCCTGAGGCCAGATAAATCCTCTGAATACAGAGCTGTTGGAAAAATAGTAAACAACAAAAACAAACCCATGGCACACAATCCACTCAGATTATTTTTGAAAAATGAACTCATACATTTCCTCCGTTAGAAGTTCAACTCCTTTATCGTTAAGATGACATGAATCCACGTAAAGTTTCAATCTCTCTTTAAAGGGCAGACTCTTAATTTTTTTCCCAAGCTCTTTGTATCTTACATTGTGGTTTTTTAGTGCAACCTCTGCTCTTACCTCAGTCTCAAGTGCCTCCAGTTTCGGAAGATATGCAGCCTCTTTTTCCACAGAGGATACATCCCCCAGGTTCCAGTACATGGCTGCCAGATCAGCTTGTTTTCCAGAGTCTTCGGTATTAAAAAGCAGTGGAAATCCAAAAACTATAATTTGTACGTTTTTATCATCAAAAAGACTTATAAATTTCTCAAGATTTTTTTTATATTCATTTTTTATCATTGCAAGCTTTTTATCATTGTTTTCAAAGGGTAATCTGTTTTTAATCTCAATAAGCACAAGAGCTTTTTTAACATAAAAACCCAATGCAAAACTTCTAAAGAAAAAGGAATTCCCGCTAAAAGCCAAAATTGAACCAGCCAAATCTGCAGCACAACCCTGTGATGAAAGATACAGATAATCAGGGGCTGTGTCATTTATTACCGGCGACAGTATAACCATATCCGGTTTCAGGTCTTTCCAGCCCCAGTCTGCTAATTCGTCTTTCAAAGGACGCTGCCCTTTCATCCAGTTTTCTCTTGAGATAAAGACATTGATTGAGTTTTCATAATTTTGCATAAATTCACTCAGATGGCCGCCCAGCCGTCCAAGGTTAATCACCTCGTATCTGTCATTAAATTTTCCCTTCAGAATGTTTTCAAGTCTCTTAGGCCATGTATGCTCAGGACTTACTCCAAAGCCATAAGTTGTACTCCCTCCTATGGCAATAATCCTGTAAGGTTTTGTCTTTTTTATTTGAAATGGGTCCCGATATAACGCCATCGAGTCTCTTTTATTAACTTGTTTGCTAAGGAGAAAATACAAATCCTTATTTTGAATGTAATAGAACAACTCTGCAAAACACTCAGACATTATAATTGTTGAAATAATGATTAGCACTACGGCTATACATTTCACAGATAGCCGGACTTTTTTCATTTACTTACCATTCATCTGTTCAAACCTGTCTTTCATCTGCATAAACAGTCTGTCTGCTAACCACTCATTTCCCCTGTAAGTGAAATGTATCTGGTCGCAAAAATAATCAAGATTGCTATAGACAGGAGCCGTAAGATTATCATATTGATTTGAAAACTCACTTGCTAAGTTTATAAACGGCAGATTATATTGGCTGGATAACTTGCGTCCAATATCCTGTTGTATAGATGATTCTATCCACAGCCTGCTGTAGTACCTTTCAGAGTCCCATGGGAGTATTGCCATAAAGTCAGGATTTCGCTTTATGTAATACATGTAATTAGCGCCGCCCTTTGATGGTAACACAAGGTTCCATACCTGGTATGAATGCGCCCTGGCTAAAAATTCATTTAATAAATACTCATATGCTGTTTTTGCGCCTCTTATTAGCTCACTTAAAACTCTGTTGTACAGGTGCTCTTCAAATGCAAGCGGTTCCACGGTTACGCCGGGAAATTCGTGTCTTTCTTTAAAATTCATACGCTGAAAGAGTTCAACATCTTTTCGTTTTTCCTCTGTGGATTTAAGAGCAAAATCGTGCATAGATTGAGCTTTCTTAAGATTATCTTCACTGGGATTATCCATGTAGTTGTACAGAGCCTTAAAATACTGAACTACCACGGAATCATTATCAGTGGAGGATATATCAAAATTATCTTTGCGTTTCATACCCGGCCACATTATTATCTCTGTAAGGTCATTCCACATGCTGGCTTGCACAATAATATCAGGCTTGAGTGTGGCAACCGTGTAAGGGTTTCTCTCTGTTGATTTATTATCAACAGCCTCCCTGACAAAAGCGTAGGGGGTGTTTTCCTTAATGAAAGCTAATTTTTCAGGAAGCACCGGGTCAAGGAGCACATTTCTAAAGTAAAAACCATATGACAAAGACACTATCTGGCTTTGGAGATTCCATGCAGCTATCCCATAGTTAATGACTTCAAATTTGCCGGGATAAAGGCTTTCGAGTTTTTGCTGTAAAATGTATGATATTGAAGAGTTGTTACTTGAGCAGATACTGTAGACAGTTGAGTTACCCAAAACCAAAATACGAATACGGCTGCTTTTTTTATAGTTTAGTTTTTCGCGTATTTGTTCAGAAGACGTAAAAAAATAATCAGGCTCAGGATTGTAAAATCTGTCATCTGAGATAACCACAGGCTGTACCTTGTAGAACTTTGCTATGCCTTTAGTACTTACCAGCGATATTTTAAAAAAGGTTTCGCTTTTATTAAATGGATACACCACCGTGATATATTCCCACGTACCGTTACCGCTATGGCAGGCAGATGTTGCTATGTTTTTGCTGCCGGACTCTAACTTTAAATATGTACTCAGCGGCGTATCTGACCAAACCCAGGCTGACACCGAGAAGTTCATATCAGAAGAGGGCTCTGTCGTCACAGTAGTTGTAAATATTGCCTCTTTGCTGGTACTGTCTGTATTTTCTATAACTACCGAATTCTTACCATCAAATGACAGCCCTGTTGAAAGCTTCGCATTGTCAGAGGCAACAAAATCTCCGTAGTTTATTGAAATAAGTGTACTTTTCATCTTTCGTTCAGTAAAGAGCGGATTTTCAGAAAAAGCACTATCTTTACCGGATTTACAAGACAAAACTGACAGCAGCAGTGAAAATAACACCATAAGAAGTGAAAATCTTTGCGTGAAAAAAATCATTATTATCAGGTTGCCTTACTTAAGAACATTATATTTAACAATCAGTTATATCTGACATATGGTATTGTAACACAAGTTAAAAATGTATTACTACGAATGATGAGACGATACGGTGGCAATAAACGGAAAGACCTTAATAAGCTCTTCAATCCGTCCCTTATAAACAAAAGCCTCGCAGTAATCATATTGTTGGCCCAGCTCTTTGGCTCTTTTTTCAGCCCGTTCTTTTACGTCGCTCAGTTTTACGCTGCCACGTGTCACCTCGCTTCGATACTTTTCTACTGCCTTCATTTTCGTATCTATATCAATATCAACAAACACATTTCCAGAAAACACCTCACTCTCGCTGTAAACCGGTATTTCAAAGAGCAGCAGATGGGGTTTTGTCTTAAGCCTGTTAGCCCATATTGTCTGCACCACCTCGTTAATACTCTGATGGTCGGTGTGTTCGTTAAGGCCTGCATGGGTGAAAATCACATCAGGGCTGTAACGGCTTATGTGATAGAGTAGGACATCATAAAGGTTAATCAAACGTGTTTGGCTGTCGCGTATTCCACAGAAATATACCTCGTCTATGCCAAGGAATCCGGCAGACTCTCTGGCCTCCTCAGCCCGCATATCCGGAGTCCTGTTGCCGGCACAACCGTCTGTAACTATTAAAGATATAACTTTGTGTCCGCAAGTTTTGAGTTTCTTTATAGTTCCGCCACATCCAAGCTCTATGTCATCAGGATGAGCGCCGATAAACATGATGTTTAGCTTTTTGGCTCCTCTTGTGGAAAGCTCATGCTTTACGGAGTTGAGCCTTGCAGCACAGTACCACGGGAGCTCATCAACGACATAACGGCCACTTAGCTCAAGGAAAGCTATTATGGTGTTACGCGGGCAGATGCTCAGAATAAGCCGCTGCTTGAACTCATTATCACTTGAAAACCGTGTTGCATACATAAGCGTGTTAAAGCTCCTTACATTAATCTCCGGATGACCGTACAGATTTAATGCAAGCCGTTCGAGTTTCGCCAAAGACATCCTTGAAGATTGAGTTGTTTCAAGTATGTTTCCAATTGGATTTTTTAACATTATCTGAAGTTCATTGTTAAATCTCTGGGCTATTGGGACGTAGAGAATCGCATCATTGTTTTCCTCAATCACAAGATTGGCCTCTCTCAACAGAGTCATATAGTCCTCTAAATAATCCCGATTATGTTTCTTGTAATATCCCTCACATATAAGGCCAAGCTTATCGGCAGTATTAAAGGAGTTCTTTACTAATCCCAAAACCTGCGAGTGTATGTGAATTTGAGAGGCGCCTGCAGAGGGAACATGCACACCCCTGTGAAGCCTCGGCATTCCATAATTCATGCCATAACTTACACCGTCTAACAGATCCTGTTCATCTTTCGTTTGTCTGGTTATGCTATGTAGCAGCTCGTACAGATAAAATATATCCTTATCTATACCGTTTGCAACGTCATGGGCACCCTCCTTTCTTTTAACAATTAATATCTTATGAAATATAGGGCCAAAGGAGTATTTATAGTTAATGGCAAAGGTACCGTTATGCACCCTGAGGTTTTCCAGTATGTCGCGGTAATCTATGTTACAGAATTCGCAATGTCTCTCTATCAGCTCTTGCGGCGCAAAGGGGTTAAGCATAAGTTTCTTGTCAAGTATTACCCTCTCCTCCTCAGCAATTATTGCACTTTTGTACATCACCTCCAACTGTTCAGATATCCAGAGGAGGAAATCCGAACTTTCTATATTTTCTATAACAATGCCCAGCATCCAGAGGTTTTCGTTCCTTACAAAAAGTGGAAACAGCATTCTTACAGTATCCTCATCAAAACTCTTCATCGGAACGTAAGCGTAGTGGCCCGTAAAAGACCGTTCACTACGCCTTTGGCCTATAAGTGTTTCACCGTTTATTCCGAGAGGGTCAGGTATGGTTGTGACAAACTGGTCGCTCTTGTCCTTGCCGTCATAAAAATCGTTACTCCGTATCTTGCTGATGACAAAAAAAGGCTTTCCAGAATCATCCACTCCTATTGGTATGTTCTTTTTGTCACTTATTTGTACGCTTGTCTCATCGTCGTTGTAACGAATCATTTAATCTCCTCATCTATCTATACTGTGTTAGCGGCAGAGTCAATAACCATGGGTAATTTATACATAATTTTTATCATTTTGACAAGCGTTTTCACTATATTTTTTTTTAATACCTTCATTTTGCTAATTTCAGGATATTTCTACTTTGCCTTGACACGCAAGAAAAAATTTCTTGACAATAACAAAATGTTATGTTATAATAACTGGAAATAGTTAGAACAGTTAGCACTCATCTACGATGAGTGCTAACAAAATACTAAAATAAAACTAATGAAAGGAGTGTGCAGTATGAAGTTCAAACCCCTTAAAGAGCGTGTATTTGTAAGCTACAAGGACGAACTGGAAAAGACGGCCGGTGGTCTTTACGTGCCCGACACTGCCAGAGAAAAACCGCAGCGCGGTAAGGTTGAGGCTGTAGGGTCAGAGGCCAAAGAGGTGAAGGTTGGAGACGAGGTGCTTTTTGATAAGTACTCGGGCTCAAAAGTCCAGATTGACGGCAAGGATTACCTGATTATCAAAGAAGAAGATATTTTAGGAATATTAGAATAAGGAGGATAAGGTACAATGGGAGCAAAACAATTAGCCTTTGATGAGACGGCAAGAAGAGAGATACTTGAGGGTATCACTGTATTAACTAACGCCGTTAAGGCAACACTGGGGCCAAAGGGCAGGAATGTTATTTTAGATAAGAAATTTGGATCCCCCCTCATAACCAAAGACGGTGTTACCGTAGCAAAAGAAATAGAGTTGAAAGAGCCATACCAAAACATGGGCGCTCAGCTTCTTAAAGAGGTAGCCTCAAAGACATCTGATACAGCCGGAGACGGCACAACGACAGCCACCGTACTGGCTCATGCCATCTACAAAGAGGGTATGAAAAACGTCGTAGCAGGCGCTAACGCCATGGATTTAAAACGTGGTATCGAAAAAGCGGTTGAAGCCGTTGTGGGAAACCTTAAAAGTATAAGTAAGACGGTTTCTGACAAAAAAGAAATTGCTCAGGTAGGCACGATTTCAGCCAACAACGATGCAACAATTGGCGATCTTATAGCCAGCGCCATGGATAAGGTAGGCAAAGACGGCGTAATCACTGTTGAAGAGGCAAAGAGCATGACAACCTCTCTTGACTTTGTTGAGGGTATGCAGTTTGACAGAGGTTACATTTCACCCTACTTTATAACAGATGCCGAGAGAATGGAGTGTATTCTTGAGGACTGTTTCATCCTGCTGCATGACAAAAAGATATCAAGCATGAAAGACCTGATTCCTCTTCTTGAACAGATTGCAAAGATGAGCAGGCCATTGCTTATTATATCTGAAGATGTAGAAGGAGAGGCATTGGCCACCCTTGTTGTCAATAAGCTTCGCGGTACATTGCACGTAAGCGGCGTAAAGGCTCCCGGATTTGGCGAACGCAGAAAGGCTATGCTTGAAGATATCGCAATTCTCACCGGCGGCACGGTGATTTCCGAAGACCTCGGGATGAAACTTGAAAACGTAAAAATGACCGACCTCGGTAAGGCCCGCAAAGTCACCATCGACAAGGATAACACTACCATTGTTGAGGGCTCAGGAGACGCTAAGGCAATCCAGGGCAGAGTGAAGCAGATAAAGGCCCAGATTGAGGACACCACCTCGGACTATGACAGGGAAAAACTCCAGGAGAGGCTGGCAAAATTAGTTGGCGGTGTTGCCGTTATCAATGTTGGAGCAGCAACCGAGACCGAGATGAAAGAAAAGAAGGCACGCGTTGAAGATGCCCTTCATGCTACCAGAGCGGCTGTTGAGGAGGGTATTGTGCCCGGCGGCGGTGTTGCTCTTATCAGATGTATCAAGAGCGTTGAGGCTCTCAAAGTTGCAGGGGATGAGAAAATCGGAGCCAACATTATCAAAAAATGCCTTGAAGAGCCTCTCAGGCAGATAATCTTTAACACCGGCCTTGAGAGCGCCACAATTATTGAGAAAGTTAAGGAAAACAGCGACGCTAACTTTGGTTTTGACGCTCAGGATGAAAAATACTGCGATATGATTAAAGAGGGTATCATTGATCCCACTAAGGTGACAAGATGCGCCCTTCAAAACGCAGCATCGGTAGCATCCCTTATGCTTACCACTGCCGTTATGATAACCGACCTGCCTGATAAGGAAGATAAAATGTCTATGGGCGGCGGTGGTCACCCCGGCATGGGCGGTATGGGAGATATGTACTAAGAAGATTTTTAAAGGGGAGGCACTGCCTCCCCTTTGGGGAATTCCCCTTGACCCCCGGTTTTTTGGGGTTGAGCGTTTGGGAGTTTAGTTTAAAGATTTGTTTGAGTGAGTGTGTTGTTTTAGGTTTGTAGGGGCGAATAATTATTCGCCCCTACTCCTTGAAACTGTAAGCTAATAAGTGTTACAGTTATAAGGGCGTTAGCCCTGTTTCTATTTTGCATGCGATATGCAGAGGTCGGCTTTGGAAGAGAGACTGAAAAAAATACTTTTTGCGGTTATTGAAAGCTATGTTGACAGCGCCTCCCCTGTGGGGTCACGCTACATAAGCAAGCGGTTTGGGCTTGGCATATCCTCGGCCACAATTCGCAACGCTATGTGTGATCTTGAGGAGATGGGGTATCTGTCTCAGCCTCACACATCCGCTGGCAGAATGCCTACGGGAAAGGGTTACAGATTACTCGTTGAGGAGCTGATGGGCTTTGGAGTATCAGCCAACGCAGAGCTTCTGAAGCTGCTTTGTGACGAGGTTATTGGTGTCAGAGGCCATTTGTCAGGTTTCCTTGGAGCAGCCTCAAAGATTCTCTCAACTTATTCCCACTACATGGTGGTTGCCATGGAGACAACCATGGAAAACAGTATTTTGGGTAGAATTGAGCTTTTGCGCTGCCGTAACGATATGGTTGCAGTTGTGCTTATGACTGAGGAGGGCACTATAAAGCATAAGGTGTCAGAGCTTGATGTGCCGCTTTCCCGAAGAGATTTGAAAAATATAGCGGATTTCCTTAACTCTGAGTTCAGAGGACGCACTCTGGGGGAAATCAAAATAATACTTGAAAAAGAGGTGCGCGACAAAAGAGTTCAACGGGATACTCTGATTTCAAAAGTATTCGGTTTCTTTGATAAATATCTGAGTTCGTTTGACCGTGATGTTTTCATCTCAGGCCTTGGTGAGCTCATTAATTTGCCCGATTTTGATGATATAGGGAAGATTAAGGAACTCTCTAACGCTATTAGTGATAAGGAGAGAATTATAGAGATTTTGGATAAAATAACAGAAAACGGCGGAGTACAGGTCTTTGTCGGGTCGGAGCCTTTCCTGGATAAAAAAGAACTGAGTCTTGTTGCCTCATCAGTATGCGACAGGGGCAGACCTTTAGGGGTACTTGGATTAATTGGCCCGCAGAGAATGAATTACGCTAGTGCTATTTCAATAATAGAGACCTCGGCACGGTTTCTTTCAAGCCGTCTTGAGGACAGACAGGAGGTTGACTTTGGAGGAGAAGACTATTGATATAACAGTTGGTGATGACGGCATAAAATCCGGCACTGCAGGGAAAGCACCTGATGCTGAGGTTATGCCGGATGCCAAAGTACAACAGGATGAGCTGGAAAAGCTGCGTGCTGACAACGCTGACCTTAAGGACAAATACATCCGGCTTCATGCCGAGTTTGATAATTATAGAAAAAGGATTCAGAAAGAAAAAGAGGAAATATACAAATACGGTGCAGAGCCTATGGTTTCCGACCTCCTTACTGTAATTGACAACCTTGAAGCTGCCCTGTCTCATGTTACCGATATGACAAACCCTCTTGCACAGGGTATTGATTTGACACTAAAGGAGCTAAAGAAAATCCTTGGCAAGTATGGTCTTACAGAGATAGAAGCTGCAGGCAAGGCTTTTGACCCTGCATTCCACCATGCTATGACAGAGGTACAGAGGGATGATCTGTACGATAAAACGGTTGTGGATGTATTTAGGAAAGGTTATACATATAAAGAGAGAGTGTTAAGGGCCTCTATGGTATCAGTGTCCAGAAGTGCCGCAGAGCAGGACGACGTGGAGGAGACATCAGAACCAACAGAAAATACTGAACCCAATGAGATAAAGGAGGGAAACAATGGCTAAGGCAATTGGAATTGACCTTGGGACTACAAATTCTTGCGTTGCAGTGGTACAAGGGGGAGAGTCAGTTGTAATACCGAATCAGGAGGGCAGCAGAACAACGCCCTCAGTTGTTGCAATAACTGATAAGGGAGAGCGGCTTGTAGGGCAGATTGCAAAACGTCAGGCAATCACCAACCCTGAAAACACAATATACTCAGTCAAAAGACTAATGGGTAGACGTTTCCAGACCAGACAAGTGTCAGAGGCGATAAAGAGGCTGCCCTATAAGATAGTGGATGCACCAAATGGGGATGCCCATGTAGAAATAAGAGGGAAAAGGTACTCACCGCCGGAAATATCGGCAATGATTTTACAAAAGCTTAAGCAAGCAGCCGAGGACTACCTCGGTGAAAAAGTTACAGATGCGGTAATAACAGTGCCAGCGTACTTTGACGACAGTCAGCGTCAGGCAACGAAAGATGCCGGGAAAATTGCAGGCCTTAACGTGCTCAGAATTATTAATGAGCCTACTGCTGCCTCGCTTGCTTATGGAATAGACAAGAAAAAAGAGGAAAAAGTGGCCGTATATGATTTAGGTGGCGGCACTTTTGATATATCAATCCTTGAAATCGGAGAGGGAGTTATCGAGGTTAAGTCCACAAACGGGGACACGTTTCTGGGCGGCGATGATTTTGACCTCAAAGTTATGGACTGGCTTGTGGATGAGTTTAAAAAAGACCAGGGGATTGATTTAAAAAACGACAAAATGGCACTTCAGAGGCTGAAAGAGGCCTCAGAGAAAGCAAAAATAGAGCTATCCAGCGCTACCGAGACCGAGGTCAACCTGCCTTTCATAACTGCTGACGCTGCCGGTCCCAAGCACTTACTAATAAAGCTTTCGAGGGCTAAGTTTGAGCAGTTGGCAGATGATCTGATAATGAATTCGGTAGAGCCTTGTAAGCGCGCCCTAAAAGATGCTCAGATGTCCACCTCAGAAGTTGATGAGGTTATTCTGGTTGGAGGCTCAACGCGGACGCCTAAGGTGGTTTCCACAGTGCAGTCTTTTTTTGGCAAAGAACCCAATAAGACAGTTAATCCGGATGAGGTAGTGGCCGTAGGAGCTGCAATTCAGGCAGCTGTGCTTAAGGGTGAAGTTAAAGAGGTTCTGCTATTAGATGTGACTCCGCTTTCACTGGGAATAGAGACACTTGGCGGAATATTTACAAAGTTGATAGAGCGCAACACTACAATCCCCTCTAAAAAGAGTCAGGTGTTTTCAACTGCCTCGGACAACCAGCCAGCGGTTACGATTAAGGTATTTCAGGGTGAGCGTGAAATGGCTGCCGATAACAAACTTCTGGGAAACTTTGAACTGGTTGGGATACCACCGGCTCCAAGAGGAATACCTCAGGTAGAGGTGACCTTTGACATAGACGCTAACGGCATCCTGCACGTTTCCGCTAAAGACCTCGGCACTGGCAAAGAGCAGTCCATAAAGATAACTGCTTCAAGCGGACTTTCCGATGACGACATAAAGAAAATGGTACGCGATGCAGAAACACATTCGAGCGATGACAAGAGGAAAAAGGAGCTTGCAGAGGTTAAAAATGAAGCCGACTCACTGTCATATAACGTTGAGAAATCACTAAAAGAGCATGGAGATAAACTCTCTGAGGGAGAGAAGTCGGAAATAGAAAGTGCACTAAAACGGGTCAATGAGTTAAAGGACACAACACAAGACCCCAAAGAGTTAAAATCAGCAGTTGAAACTCTTCAGACGGCCTCCCACAAGTTAGCCGAACATATTTATAAAGATGCGGGGCAGAAAGCTAGCGGCGATGGGCAACCTGGACACGACGGAGGTGAACAGCATCAAGGCGGAGGTGGGAAAACTGAGGAGGATTTTGTCGAGGCTGAATTTGAGGATGTGGATAAAAAAGACAAAGATAAAAATAAGTAAAGACTGGATAATTATAAATGACGAAAGATTACTATGAAACTCTGGGCGTAAGCAGGACGGCAACACCAGATGAGTTGAAAAAGGCGTACAGGCAGTTAGCTCTAAAATTTCATCCGGACAGAAACGCCGGAGACAAGGAATCAGAGGAGCGGTTTAAGGAGATAAATGAGGCATACTCGTGTCTGAGTGACCCTGCCAAAAGGTCAAGCTATGACAGATTTGGTACAGCTGATGCTTTTAGCGGCGGGGGTCCGGGGTTTGGTTCTTTTTCGGGCGGGTTTTCCGATATTTTTGGGGACATATTTGAGGATATTCTGGGCGGATTTGGGGTTGGAGGCGGCACTCAGAGATCAAACCGGCCAAGAAAGGGCTCTGATCTCAGGTACGATATAGAGCTTAATCTGATGGAGGCCGCCTTTGGCATTGAAAAAGATATTGTTGTGCCACGCCATGAGCCTTGTGAAAAGTGCTCTGGCACAGGCTCTGCCGGAGGCAAAGCGCCTGAGAGATGTTCTGCCTGTAAGGGAACCGGGCAGACGATGTTTCAGCAGGGTTTTTTCTCTGTCAGTAAAACCTGCGGCAGATGTGGAGGGGCAGGAGCGGTCATCACAGACCCGTGCACTGAGTGTAAAGGCAGCGGACGGATGCGAAAGAGCCGCTCACTCAATGTTAAAATTCCGCCCGGTGTGGACACGGGAATGAAACTCAAACTTAGCGGTGAGGGTGAAAGTGGCACAAAAGGCGGCCCACAGGGAGACCTCTATGTCTATCTGTCAGTCCAGGAGCATCCGTTTTTTAAGCGCCACGAAAGGGACATATACTGTGAGGTGCCGATAGCGTTTTATGTAGCAGTGTTTGGAGGAGAGATTGAAGTTCCTAAACTTAAGGGAAGCGGAAAAATAAAAATCCCCACCGGCACGCAATCCGGTGAGATTTTCAGATTAAGAGGTGAGGGAATTCAGCGCGTAGGTGGAGGACATAAGGGCGATCTAATCGTTAAGGTTTATATAGACGTACCCCAAAAGCTCTCTTCAAGGCAAAAAGAGCTTCTGGAGGACTTTGCAAAAGAAAGCGGTGATGAGGTGCAAAGGAGTTTTGCCGAAAAGGTAAAGGGCTTTTTTTTCACCAATGATGCTAAGTAACTTTATAAAAAGCTAAATAAAACTCCCTGAGGCAAGACCACAGGTGGTTATAATTTTAATAGTTAAGAAGGGAAATAGATGACGGATTCCGAAATCCAGGAAAACAAAAGGGCGCTCGCCAATGCTCTTGCACAACAAGAAATTGAGGGGTTAACAGTGACTCCTGAAACTGCCGCTGATTTGGCTCGCGTTTCAAACGGCGAAATATCCACATCCAACGTTATCGATAATCTGTACGCTCGCTATGCCCATATCGAAGTACTCAAACTCTGACCACTACATCGATGCAAATACTGGTGTCCTAAAGAACCGGCTGGGCATTACCACAGAAAAAGAGATTATAACATATTTTTTGTTAAACAAAAAAAACGCCACTTTGCCCTATTTGTGCTACAATATCTGTGTAATGAGAAATATGTTTTCTGTAATATATAGTCTTTCCCTGGCTTTATGGGTTGGGGGAATGTTTATGTTTTCTTTTATAGTAACTCCTCTTGTATTTAAAAATAATACCAGAGACGCAGCTGGTTCCATTGTAAGTTATCTGTTTCCTGTGTACTTTCCGTTTGTTGCCGCTGTTTCCGGATTCTCACTTTTGTCGTACCTCTTTCTCTTGTCATGGCCTTTAAGGCGATTACAAACGATCATACTGTGTTTACTTGTTTTGGCTTTTATCTTTAGCATGTTAAACTATATAGTCATTCATCCGAAAGTTAAAGATGTGAAAGCAAAAATACATTCCTTTGATAAATCAATGCCTGATACAACCGATGAGGGTTTATTACGGATGAAATTTAAAAGACTGCACCAAATTTCAGTACTCTTTAATGTGATTATCCTCATAGAGGGTATAGCATTGATAGTTATATCGCAAAGATATGGCTAATTAGTATAATAATCACAAAACTGATAATTCATGCACCGGTTATACGTTGAAAAAATAACAGAGACAGACGGTTTTTTCTGCCTTAACGGACAAAACGCCCACTACCTTACCAATGTTCTAAGACAGCGGGCTGGTGACACTGTGCTTCTTTTTGATTCGTCAGGACAGGTTTTTACCGGAATCATAACAGATGTCAGAGCAAAAGAGGTACTTCTTAAACTTACCCCTCAGGACGCACCAAAAGAGGAACAATCAGTTGATATAGTGCTTTGTCAGGGGCTTCTTAAGGGAGCCAAAATGGACTTTGTGATTGAAAAGAGCACCGAGTGTGGAGTAAGTGAAATCATTCCGTTTTATAGCTCACGCTGCCAGCTCACAGAAACAAGAAAACTCTTCCGATGGAATAAGATAGCAATAGAGGCCTCACGGCAGTCACAGCGTGTAACAGTGCCTCTTGTAAGACCACCGTTAAATTTTTCCGATTTGCTGTTAATGATTAAAGAACATGTGAAGAGCCGTGCATTTATTTTTTATGAGAAGTGTGGGATGCGTTTAAAATCAGAGGTTTTACAAAGCGATATAAAAACCATATATGCAATAGTTGGCCCGGAGGGCGGTTTCAGCTCAGATGAAATAAGTGAAGCTGAAGAATCAGGTGCAACATCGGTGTATTTAGGCAGCAGAGTGCTACGTGCCGAAACAGCCTCTTTTGCTTCAGTACTGCTTCTTCAATTTATGTTTGGTGATACAGGGTAAGCTGTCAAAGAAGTAATTCATTTCATTACAACAGTTTTCTATCAAAAGACCATTTTCTGTTTCCGATGTCGTCTCTGATAATCAATTCTGATGTTATTACTGAGGATATACAGATATTTGGCAGACCACTGCCGGGATGGGTTCCACCGCCAACGATATAGCAATTAGATAGTTCCTCAGACCTGTTATGTGGCCTGAAGTAAAACATCTGATTCAGGTTATGGCTTAGGTTAAACACTGCTCCTTTAAATGTATTAAATCCGTATTCCCAATCTATGGGCGTAACAATTTTTTCCACCTCGATATGGTCTCTTATGTCTTTGATTTCTGTTTTTTTACAAATATTATCCAACACCTTATCTCTGAAATCCTGCTTTATCGCCTCCCAGTCAATCAAGGCTTTATTATTTGGTACCGGTACAAGGATGTACATAGTGGATTTCCCTGAGGGTGCTAAAGTGCTGTCTGTAACAGACGGATTCTGAATATATGCAAAGGCGGTTGACGAGGGTTTTTGAGTCATTGCTATATCATCCATGCTCTTTTTAAAGTCATATCCAAAAATCAGGTTGTGATGCGCCATATCATATTGCGTATTAATACCGAGATACAGCACAAATGCAGAACACGAGTAATCACGTTTTTGTAAGTTACTATCTGTGTACTTTTTGCGCTCACCGATTAAATTTGACATCGCATACGCAAAATCAGCATTGATTACCACGTAGTCTGATTCCACTTTGTCGCCATTTTCTAAAAGTACCCCTGTCGCTTTTCTGTTCTTTCTCAAAACCTGCCGCACTGAAGTGGATGTGTGAATTTTCCCCCCGTATCCCTCAATAACTTTGGCCATCGCCAATGTTAATTGGTTTAATCCCCCTGTTACATGAGCTATTCCCCATTTATGTTCTATAAAAGATATTAAGGTGTATGCTGAGGGCGCTCTCCACGGAGACATCCCTATATACTTTGTCTGAAAGGACATAGCTAATTGCATTTTCTCATCACTAAAATACTTTTTAAGCCGTCCGTTAAGCGTATTAAATATGTCCAACTGAGGGAGCGCCTCTAAGAAATGAGGCTTCAAAAAATCAGACATTTTTTCGTACGCTACTTTAAAACAACCCTCTATTCGCCTGAACCTATAGTGCTCGTACTGTTTAAATTTCAGGTAATTATCCACCTCTACGGGAAACAAACGCTTTATCTCCGCCACGGTTTTCTTTTCATTCGATGATGGGAAAAACTCTGTGCCGTCTGCAAATTTTAACCGGTATAGCGGGTCAAGCATCTTAATCTCTACGTAGTCTTTTAAGTTTACACCGGAAAGAGCAAAAAGCTCCTCTACGTACTGTGGCATTATTAAAAGGGTCGGCCCTATATCAAAAGAGTAACCGTTAAACGTAAATCTGCCAGTGCGGCCTCCAACGGAATTCCCTTTCTCATAGACAGTTACGTCATACCCCTTATACGACAACAACATAGCAGCTGCCAACCCTCCGGGGCCGGCTCCAATTATGGTAACTTTCTTTTTCATATTAAGTTTAAAATGAATGCCAGGTTGTAAGCTAATGTAAATACATTAGAGCTGTTTAAGCATATAGAGCCGCCTCGTTCAAAAGCTCTTCGGCAGGCGGATACCCTGCAATATCTTTTGAGTAATGTGCATATCTTATTGTGGAGGTGCGGTCAATAATAAAGACTCCAGAAAGTTGAAATATGTCACCGACCGGCACTCCGGGAAGATGTCCTCTTACTAATGCCCTCATGCCGTGCACTAAAACCTTTGGGGAGGCGATACCAGTGAGTCCTGCGCTAAAGAGCTCATACACCTTGTATAAATGTTTATGCGGATCGCAGATAATTTTAAATGTTAATCCATGATTTTTACGAAATGATTCCGACTGTTTTACACTACCCATACCGACAAGTATTATTTGCGTACCTAGTGCGTCAAAGAGTTCCTTTTCTCTGTGCAACTGCACAGCCTGCTCTTTGCAAAATGGTCACCCAAAGTGTCGTAAGAACACAAGCATCACATTGCCCTGCTGCCATAGAGTGCTTAAGTTTGTCTCAGTACCGTCTGAAAGCAAAATGTTTGTGTCGGGGGCTGTATCGCCTTGTTTTAACATATAAAAAATCCTCCCGCATTAATCATTGAATATTGTTAATTCTTTACTATACTCCTTGTGGTCTTAGCTTTCGTGATAGTAAATTATACCACAGAGTTGGATTATTGTTCGATAAACAGGACATTAAATGTGACGGGTTTATCTTAGTATCTTTTAAACTTTAATTAAATAGTTAAATGCTTATTGAATTAACTCTGGCAGAGGGTTTTCAGGATTCTAAGTAGGTAGGTTTCTTTTTTTTTAAGTGGAAAAAAGGACTGGATCCCGCAACAAGTGCGGGATGACAAAGGGGTGACTTCTTTTTTTCTGTCATTCCTGCGAAAGCAGGAATCCAGTCCTTTATTAACGGAGTTAACTACAAAGGCAATAATAGTTATTGATAATGCTAAAATATAATTATGAAGAAAGCGATTATTTACGTTGTGAAAGCAGTTAAAATGATTCGTAATATTCGAGATAAACATTTTGAAGGAACAAAATGTTTATCAGTAGAAGAACAGATTCGTTTATAAGGAAAAAATCTGAAAAACTGCAAAAAAATTTGTTAAAGACAAAAGGGACAGCGACAAAAAATTAAAAAGAGATAACTGCCTATTTGTAATTATTTTTGTAATCACTGTTTTCAAAGACTGACTGTCGGTAACTTTTGTGATTGCAGGGCAATAGGCAGTGGAGTTTTGAGTTGAGGATAGATTTTGGAAGGGAGTAATGGCAAGAAAAACAATTAACTACAAAGACACTTTACTGGAATCCTTAAGAGACTCTGAAGAGGCTGCGGCATATATTAATGCCACTTTAGATGAAAACTCAAGGGAAGCTTTTTTGCTGGCTCTTCGCAATATCGCAGATGCCAGAGGGTTTGTAAACGTTTCAAGAAAAGCAAACCTGAGCAGGGAAAGCATGTACCGGATGTTATCGGAAAAAGGAAATCCCAAACTTTCAAGCCTCTCTTCATTACTTGATAGCCTGGGCTTGAAATTCGCCGTTGAAGTTAAAGAATGATTAGAAACGATATGGAATATTGCTGGAATAAAAGACGAATTGTTATACTTGATTCATGATATTGACGAGACGTCTCGGTAATTGTCCAGAATGTGGTGGGGTAAATACTTATCCCTTCTTGTTTATAAGTAACAACAACATGATATATAAATGTAAAAAATGTAAGGAAACCCAATCAAAGGCACTTCCTCTTATAAAAAAGAAAATCATTTACCTTGACCAATTTTTTCTTTCAAAAGTATTCAGAAAAAGTGAGGAAGATTTTATTAAAGCGTCAGAGACACTGACACGATTAGCATATTACCAAGTCCTTGTCTGTCCCTATTCGACAATTCATGAGACAGAAACACATCAATGGAGATATAATGAGATGGCAGAGCTTTTTGAGTTCATAAAGAGATATTCAAGAGGACACTATTTTGAAGCTGATTATGAAGTAGAAATGACGCAGCTTAAACGCTCTTATGAAGCCTTTTTAAATGGAGCTTCCCCCGCAATTGGTCTGTTGGAACAAGACGCAGTACCTGAAGACGTACATCAGTGGGATAACCATATATTTGTTGATGCAGGGAGGTATGTTGAGGATGCCGAGTTAGTAAGAAGCCTTAAGAATCAGGTCGTGGATAATATAATAATGGACATTGACGAATGGAGGAAACAACGCCTATCTTTTGAGGAGATTTTTGAACTAAACGTGGGGGCATGGGAAAAAACTGTTAAAGATGCGTTTAAAGAACTTAAATTTCAGACAATAGATAACCCGTTATTTTTACCAATTTTGAGTAAATACCTTATGCAACTTTTTATGTTTAATAGCCGGGGAGAAACACCAGATGAACGTTATCTCAAAATGACGGAATATATGAAATCGGACTATATTAAACATATACCATTTGTCAACATATTTTCTAAAATTTATAGCTTGCTCCGATAAAAAGTTCAGCAAGGGCAGTTCCCTTCAAATGTTAAGAAAATAAAGAAGAGTATCTCAGGCTTATATTTCGATGCAAAATTTATTTCTGTTTATGCCCCATACTGTGATGCCATGTTTGTTGACAATCATATGCGCCAATGGTTAGTAGATGACAATATAAATATTCAGAATATGTATTCAGTTAGAATCTTCTCAAAGGAAAATATTAAGGAGTTTGAATTGTTCCTTAATAATATTGAAAATGACGTATCTGAAGAACATAAAGTGATCGTTCGTGATATTTACCATTAAACATGACATCTAAGCGTACTCGTAAAGGGGAACTGTCCGTGTCGGCACGCTTGCTGTCTTTAGCAATTCTTCAATATGCCTGACAGTTTCAGGCTTAAGAAGAACATCTCCACACACAGAACATACTTCTGCCGGAACATGGTCAATGACGATTACCTGTCCTCTATGTTGCACAGTATGCACAATATGACTTTCTTCATAATAGCCAGTACAGCCTTCTATGCTACAGTTCATATTTGTTGCCTCCTTTGAGCCGGTGTAATCCATTTCGGAGGTCTTGGCTCATATACTGTTATTATTATAACCACAGGACTTGTTGTTGTGCAAACTATATGTAAAGGACGTTGTTCTTTTGTTGTAAGACCACTAATCAGGCAGCACGCCCCACGACGGTGCTCAGGATAGTTTTCAAGAATTTCTCCTGATGCAATAGCCTCCAACACTTCATCAATTGTGATGTCCTCATCGGCCATTTCCTGATGAGCGTGTTGAGTAATACGAATATTCTGTGCATTTGCATAAGTTGTAATTCGTCTCAGTGTTTCGTCTATATCTGTAATTTCAGCAACCACTGGTTGGCCAATATTGTCTCCCGTATCTTATGTTTGTCTAATTTTTCCACATCCATTACCTGAGTATCTATATTTTATCATTAATCTACTTTTGAAACAACCTGACGTCCACAAAATCGCCCTCTGAAATTCCCCTTTTGTCTGCGCCAACCACAATAACCCCGTCTGCTTTGACCATCGTATTAATAAGGCCGGATTTACCCAAAATCGGTACCGCCCACGGCTCTCCATCCCGGTTTTCCACTTTTACCCATACATGGTCCTCTCTGCCCGGTAAAGACGATATGTTTTTCGCTATACGCGCTCTTATCCTGCCGCTATACTCCGATAAGACACTATCCTCTGACAGACCTGCGATTTTCTGTAAAACTCCCCTTACAAACACATCAAAAGCAACCATCACAGCCGATGGATGCCCAGGGAGTCCAAACACCGGTGTTTTATTAACCATGCCAAAAATTGTCGGTTTTCCGGGCTTTAACGCAACTCCGTGAAATATAACTCCAGGTGCTCCAAATGAATTTATAATCTTCGGTGTTAAATCCTTAGTACCAACCGAGCTTCCCCCCGTTATTAAAACCATATCGGCACAGTTTAACGACTTACTCATGGCCTCTGTCATCGTTTCATAATCGTCCCTGAAAATTCCCATGATTACCGGCTCCCCGCCGTTAACCTTCACAAGGGCTGCAAGCGTATATGTGTTTATGTCCCGTACCTGACCCGGATTAATATTGCCCTCAGGCGGCACAATTTCATCTCCAGTAGAAATAATTGCAACCACCGGCAGTTTATGTACCGTAACTTTGGAAATCCCCAGTGCAGCTAAAACACCTGCATCCTGCGGTCTCAACTGATGTCCCCTCTGAAACAGAAGCTCCCCGGCTTTGACATCCTCTCCCCTTAAAACTGTGTTTTCCTTCGGTGCAACCGCTTTTACCACTTCAATCATGTCTTCATCCAGTTTTTGGGTATGCTCAAGCATTAAGACTGAATCTGCACCGTCGGGGAGCATTCCACCTGTAGGAATTTTAGCTGCCTCACCCGTGTTTACTTTAAAATCAGGTAGCTTACCCATAAATACTTCATGCTTTACATTAAGATATGCAGGCACTGACTCCGTAGCTCCAAAAGTATCTGAACTTTGTATAGCAAACCCATCCATAACAGAGCGTGAAAAAGCAGGCAGATCTTCGCTGGATTTAATGTCTGTGGCAAGCACTCGCCCAACTGAGCTTTCAATACCTATTACGTCAACACCGATAACATTGTATTGAACAGAGGCGATTAAACTTTTGGCGGCTGAAACCGAAATCAGCCCTACCCTGCCAAGCATATCAGGCATATCTACATCCCTAATTCTAATTCAATCGTCTAACTTTGTTGGCTTCGTTACAAGCTCCTCAACGTACAAAACAGTACGTCTGCGTCGCTTGCTCCTTGCCGCCTCGTTATACTTCTGAATTATAATCAGAATAACTGTTGCAATTATAAATCACCCCTACAAAAAAAGACTTTTGTACAGCTTTCCGTGTATTATTTCGCCGCTTGGCTTTATGTCGGCAATTTTGGATGTTCTGCCATGCCTTAAAATATCTATTATGCGGCCCAGGGATTCCTCAGTAAGGTCCTCAATCATATGGCGGGGCGGAGTGTATGAAAATGGCATATGTCCTTCAACAATGTTCATAACGCCACCAGTGGTAAACAGTGACATAAAGAGCAGACTCTTATAAATTCTCTTATTAATTTTAAAAGACAAAAACAGCTTGCAAATTGAATTTTCTAAAAACAAGTCATTGCGTTTCTGTACACTCTTTTTTATGGCAACTGCCTGCAGCCAGTACTTTTTATTAATAAAGCTGTCGGCTTTGAGTTCATAAAGTGTATGCTCAATGTTTTTGCTTTCTTTGGTCAAAATATCGTGTGCAACCGTATCGGCGGCAAGGTGTGAGATATAACCAAAAGCAAAAGCTTTTTGTTGAGGGGTTTTGGCTCCATCAGCAAGTCTGAAACCGAAATCCCACGAATGGGAGCTCTTGTCCTGCGGGAGATACTTCTTCCCCAGCACCATATCCGCCATTATGTTACCGTAGAGGAAATCCTCTTTAAACCGGTTAATAATGGAACTGACAAAAGGCGGCAGTAAAAAAGAAAAAAACAGCACCTCATTTGCCAGATACGTATGGGTCAGAGGCCCCCAGGCATAACAGACAGATGGCAACAATAGAAACAAAACAAGATAATAAATCTTGAGCATCTAAGAGATTTTACTATAATTTGCAAAAAATGTCCACAATTAAATTTTATAATTGACTTTTGAACTTTAACATGCTATACTAAAGCTGAGAAGTAGTAAATTAAGGGGGAGTCTAATATTATGGATATAAGCTTATATAATATTAGCAATTTCAGGAACACAGTCAGCGCCTTAGATGGCGGCAAAAGAAATCCTGGCGGACAAAACGCTGTTGCCTCATTACCTATGGGGCAGGCGATTGCTTCCACCATAAACTCTAACATTGCACCTGTTTCTATTTTCACTCCTCCAAACCTTAATGTACTCGATCAACTCAGTAAATCCCTGCTTGAGGCACAACAGAAACAAGCTGAAGCTGAAAAAAGCAAGAAAAATAAGACAGATAACGTTAAATTTAATAACAATGAAAGTCTTTTGAATACGTCCATAAGTAATCAGAATAATACTCTTGCCGGCAGCCAAAGCGCAGTTATGTCTTCAACAACGCAACCCTCTACGCCTATTATGTTTAGCGGAGACAGCGCTAAAAGCGCATTAAACTCATATCAGAGTGCCTCCGCTAATTTCACAAACACTACAAGCGGAAAGAGTGGCTCGCTTGTAAATATTTCCGTATAAGGCTATAACGGCTGTACGCACTTCTCATGTTTTTGCCTCATAACGATGTAGCCTGAGAAAATAATCATAATGCCACCGATAAGTGAAAACAGATTAACATGTTCGGAAAGAAATATTATACCACACAATATAGACCCTACTGGTTCGATATAGCCTAAAATGGCAGCTTTGCATGCCTGTACTTTTTCCAATCCCTTGTAGTAAAGGTAGTTGGCTATAGTTGAGTGAAAAATCCCTATAACTATAAACATCCAAATATATTGCCTCGGCGGCAATGTGACAAATGGAAGCAGGTACAGTGCAACAAACGTGTTTTGTATAAAAACAATTATATTCCGGTTATACATACTCATGTAGAGCTTTAACAATATGACCAACACAGCATACATTACTCCTGAGACAAGACCAGAGATTATGCCAAAGAAATTCCTGTCAAACCCACCGTTTTTAACAATCGTAACGATTGAGACATCCTTTAAAATCAACCATAACCCAATTGTGGCAACAGTCAGGGATATGAAGATAGAAACATGAAGTTTATCTTTAAGAAAAACTGGTGAAAGTATTGCTACTAAAACCGGCGCTATGTAGTGCGTAAAGACGGCATTAGGTATAGTTGTCCACGAATAAGCAAGAAAAAACGAATAGGTGTTCGATAGCACCACTAAGCTTACTAAAGCCAACAATGAAATCTTCTTAAAAGACGGAAACTCCTGACGCATCTTTTTACTCAGAAACATGGGAAGTTGAATAAAGACAGAAATAGCAGATGGATAAAACATTATCGTTGCAACAGGTAATTCAGCACTCTTTATAAACACTCCAAGAGTGCTCCATATTATCATCGCAAGGATTATATATAAATAATAAGCCATTATAGGTGATAAATTAAGGAAATACTTTAGAAATATGACTCATTAAATCTCAGTCACTATACCAAACTTTTTAAGTAGCGCAGCTTTAACTGGTGGGGGCACAAGAGCATCCACACATCCGCCCAATGATGCAATCTCCCTTACGGCTGTTGATGTGATGAAGGAGTATTCCTCGGAGGGCATCATAAAAATTGTATCAACATTCTGATTTAAGCGTCTGTTTATCAAAGCCATCTGGAGTTCATATTCAAAATCAGAAACCGCCCTGAGACCCCTTATGATTACTGTGCTATGTTTGGATTGGGCATACTCAACCACCAGTCCTTCAAAACTATCAATTATAATGTTATCCATGCGGCTGATGGAACTATGGATGAGAGCTGTTCTGTCCGCTACCGAAAAAAGTGGAGTCTTTTTGGGATTTGTCGCTATTGCTATAATCAGTTTGTCAAAAAATCTCGTGCTTCTAAGTACAATATCAAGGTGTCCGTTTGTAAAGGGATCAAACGTGCCCGGATAAATTGCCAATCTTTCCATATACTGAGATTATACACAAACGGCAGTGTTTTAGTCCTGAAAAAATTCATACAAGGTTAATGAAACATCACCGTATGTATATTGCTTTTTAGTGATAAGGTTTCCAACTGTATGAGGCAATGTTTTTTTTGACGGATGTTCAAGTATCACATAAGAATCCGCAGTCAGCACTTTAGATGAGGCGATGACAGGCAGAATGTTTTCAATTTCATTTGAATAATATGGCGGGTCTATGTAGATACAGTTAAAGGTTTCGTTTAAATTTTCCAGTTTTTTTAAGACACTTTTGGCATCCCCCACAAAAGCCGCACATGAGCCACTCATTTTAAAATCCGGAATACTGACAATTGCCTCAATAGCCTTTGCGCTCTTATCAACAAAGACAATTCGCTCAGCACCTCTGCTTAGAGCCTCAAGCCCCACTGCTCCGGTGCCGGCATAGAGATCAAGGAATCGGCAACCCGATGTGATGTCTCTTATGATATTGAAAAGCGATTCACGCACTTTTGCAGAGGTTGGTCTTAGTGTCTTACACACTGCAACTTTAAGAGTCCTCCCTTTAAACTCACCACCAATTATCTTAACTTTACCCATTATGCTGCTGCTATGATACCACTTTCTGATTGAAACCATATATCAGATTTAATACTGCTTTACGAATACCATTTCAAAACTACAATGCACCACTTTTAATTTTCTGATAGAACGGACATTCTTTGCATGTGTTTTTGTTTTTAGCCATTATGCCCTCCGGCTCAGAGCCGCAGAGAGTGCCAGCCACCAGCCAGCATTTTCTACCCGATGATCTCGCAAACGCCGGACACGGCCCGGCTTTCTCCATTCCACAGTTAAAAAACTCCCAACAGTTTTGCCCAACCTGCAAGGCCACATCTAAGCTGTTACATGCCTTACAAAAATTTTTAAAAGCTGCCGCCGCTAATTGTACATCTTGTTCCGACATTACCGTAATGCTCTCATTCCCCCTCATTGTAACACCTCCCAATTTTAATCTGTCAATTGTTCTATATCAACACAGTTAACTTCCGATGCAACTCTATGGTCTTTAATCGGGAAAAAATGCCTGGTTTCACATTCTTGACATAAGTACAGATATCCTGTTTCAAACTTACTCTGAAGCACAAGGACAGTGTTACAATTTTCACATTCCATCACATTTACCCCCAATGTTACATAGTTACAGACAATGCTCAGTTTACTGTGACATTAACCGACATATGCTCTTTAAAGCTTTCACACGCCTTGTTATAGATACATTGCACGCATGTTACAATTTCCGAGATGCTCTCAAATCTCTCACATATTATTATCGTTTCCATTACCGACTCCTTGTTACATAACAGTTTTCAAGCATTTTCGCCTCATTGTTTGTATATTTGTTGCCATAGCCACCCTATATCTTTTAAGCTATATGGAATTTTAACATCTCAAGTGTTACAGCAAAATGAAGACTTTATTACATGTCAGTTAAATCGAAGGCTCTTCGTTCTTTAAAGACTGAGAATCCATGTGTCATTTTAGCAGCTTTTTTGACCTCAGCGGCAGCCTGCGACAGCTTTTGATAAGAGTCTATATTGCTTGAGGCGGTGCTGACTATTCCAATTGAGAGGGAAAGGAGCGGGAATTTTTCAAGGTTGCCTTTGCGGTTTTTAGAAAAATAATAACCAAGTTGATAGTCACCACCTCCATGTAGTTCAGGCAGTATATGTTTATAGTGATGATTAATTTCAAAACATATCCCTTCTGATTGCCCCGGATCAGCTATCACTATAAAATCATCTCCGCCAATATGCCCTATAAAGCTGCATTGAGCACTATACAATTTCAACACATCAGAAATGATTCTGCCAAGCTCTTTTATTGCAATATCACCTTTGTCAAATCCATAGTTATCGTTAAAGGGCTTAAAATTATCAATATCAATGTAGCAAACATCAAAGTGGACTCCCTCACTAAATTTACGGGTTACTTCTCTGAATATGGCGTCATTACCGGGTAAGCCGGTCAGCGGATTTGCATTTCTTGCTAGTGATATGGTTTTTTCTGTCATTGCGCTTAAAAGAACGCTTACCGGAACAGTGCCATAATATTTGCCGCGGTGTGTAACACACACGTCATCATATATCACATCCTTATTTCTTGCCTGAATACGCTTGGCAGCATCCTCAAGAGTAGCCTCTGAGTCGATACTAATTACGATTTTTTCCATAAGCTCTTCTATCGTTTTACGGTGATTTAACGCAACCCCGTAGCCGCATTTACCCAAAACCTGAAGTTCAAGAAACTCTCTTCTGTTTAACGTACCGACAATGTAACCATCCCTTACAACCGGTATGAGGCGGGTTTCCTGATTAGATTTAAATTTATCATATGCCTCTCTGAGAGAGTCGTGCGGGTGTAGAGTATTTGTGTAAACAGTTAAATCACCGATACGTTTATCTTCTGCCGCTTTTATCGCACATCTGTCCCTGCCGCCTGGAATCGGCACAAAATTCCTTTGCGCAAGCATTGCCGGTTTTGCCAGCAAATAACCCTGAAAGTACTCGATTCCAAAATTTAAAGCAGCAAACATCTCCTCATCCCGCTCCACACCCTCAGCTATAACCTTTATACCTAACCTGTGGCAGGCCATAACGATTGCATCCACAAGATTATACTTCACGACTGTAGTGTCTATGTCTGAGATGAAATGCCGGTCAATTTTTACAAAATCCGGCTCTATTATTGATAGCATCTTAAGTCCCCCATATCCGGCCCCAAAATCATCTATTGCTATTTTATATCCTTTCTTTTTCAACTGCTTTATCGCATTACCAAAGAGAGTATAATTTTTAATGGCGCTTTCCTCGGTTACCTCTAAAACTATCCTCTCACGTGGTAGGCTGAGTTCTGTGCCAAAAAGATCAATTAGCTCATAATCAGAACTTATTTTGACAAGAGTTTCAGGACACACATTTATGAAAATATGTTCCTGTACTCCCTGTTCAGATGCTTTTGTATAAGCAATATGTCTGGCATGGCCATCTAACAGGTGTGACAACCCTGTATTTCTAGCCATATCAAACAACTCACCAGTATTAATATTTACACTGGGGTCGCTTATCCTGGTTAGTGCTTCAAAACCGAAAGGATAGCCATCAGCCTGGTTATATATCGGTTGAAAGTGTATTGTCAGCAGATCATTGTCTATCAGGTCAAATATCAGGTCTCGTTCACTCTGATAGAAATCACTGTTTTGTGAGTTGCTTAAAGATGTAAGAACATCTGTATTTACATACATTTGTGTCAATGCCATATTAGAATAGCCTCCTTTTTGCGTATTTGTTGCAACAGTCCCGGAGAACTGTAACTTTCACGCTATAGTAGATTCTAACATTGCATTTGTTACACTATAATGAAGCTTATGTTAAATGTTAAACTTATAGGTTGGTTTTAATTAGATGCGCGGAGATAATCTGCGTTTACCATCTCATTTTTTTTTCATACCTGTTTCTAAGCAGAGCAACGATACCATTGATGATAAAAACAATTACCAATAAAACAGTAATGGCGGCGGCGGCATTTACGGAAAACCCTCGCTGTGGTCTAGTCACCCAGTTAAAGATCTGGATGGGCATATTAGTAAATCCATCGAAAAATCCTTGAAAGGAAAAATAAGGAAATTCAGTCTTTATTGGCATGTCAGGAAGAAAGGCGATATACGTAAGAGCGCCAATCATGATAAGAGGCGCAGCCTCACCTATAGCGCGTGATATGGCTAAAATTGCACCGGTGAGAATTCCCGGCATAGCTGCAGGAATGACCTGCTTTCTTATGGTTTGCCACTTTGTGGCGCCCAGAGCGTATGAGGCCTCACGTATTGTGGATGGTATTGACCTTATAGCCTCACGGGATGAAATTATAATAATGGGTAGCACAAGAAGCCCCATGGTCAACCCTCCGGCAAGCACACTGTTTCCTAACTTTAATATTCTTACAAACAATTCAAGCCCTAAAAGACCATAAATTATAGCCGGTACGGCTGACAAGTTGGCTATATTGATTTCTATCAACTCAGTCATCCAACTCTTTTTAGCATACTCCTCCAGATAAATAGCAGCCAGCACTCCGGAGGGAAATGAAACCATAACTGTGGTTACTACAATCCATATAGTACCTACCCATGCCGAAAGGATACCGGCCTCTAACGGTTTTCTTGAAGGAAAACTTATTAAAAAGTTAAAGCTTAACCTGGGGAAACCGTCAGTAACCACATTGTATATCAGAAAAATAACCATAACAAGTCCAAAAACTGCAGCAAGAAAGCCGATTACAGGAAATACCTTGTTAGCTATATCAAATTTTTTGGGTTTATTCATAAACATACCTGAATTTCTTTTTTAAATAATAACTTAAAATATTTAACAAAAAAGTCACGACAAAAAGACTCATACCAGCTGCAAAAATAGTTTTAAACTCAAGCGTTCCGGTTGGCGTATCGCCAAGACTTACCTGCACTATGTAGGCAGTAACAGTCTCTATCGGTATTAACGGATTCAGGGTAAAACGCGACTGCTGGCCGGCTGCTATGGCAACAACCATGGTTTCCCCGATGGCTCTTGATATGCCAAGTATAAATGAGGCTGCCACACCGGAAAGGGCAGCAGGAAGCACTATTTTAAAAGAGGTCTGAAATTTAGAGGCGCCAAGAGCAAACGAACTCTCTCTGATACTTATTGGCACAGATCTTAAAGAATCCTCGCTCATCGAAAGTACAATAGGTATAATCATAATCCCCATCACAATGCCCGGGCTAATAGCGTTAAAACCGGAAAGATTCGGAATAATCTTCTGCAAAAACGGTGTTATAACAAGCAGGGCAAAGTATCCATACACAACGGTTGGCACAGCCGCCAGTATTTCAATTGAGGGCTTTAGTATCTTTCTTGTTTTTTCGTTAGAATATTCGCTTATATAGATTGCCCCGATAAGACCTATCGGCAGTGCTATGAGCATAGAGATAAAAGTGGTTAGAAAAGTGCCGCAAAACAACGATATAATCCCAAAGTGTTTTTCAGCAAAGAGCGGCGTCCACTGAGTATCAAACAGAAAATCCCGTATCCTGACAACAGCAAAAAACTCATATGTTTGAAACAACAGGACCAAGACAATCCCCACAGTTGTAAACACAGATAAGAGCGCGGCTAATAGCAGGATTACCTCTATTAGTTTTTCCACGACTCTTTTGTTAAACATACCTTAGCCGATCCTCTTTGTTAATGGCAACATTATAATTGAAAACCCTCTAAGAGGGCTTTTATTTTTTCAGATGATGGCACACATGCGGAGTTTAACATTTCAATTGTTACAATTATGTTACAATTTACAGAGTTGCAAAAAGATATTTATTAAGATTTTATCCGCAAATTGCGCAGATTCTCGCAGATTTCCTTATCTGCATCCATCTGCGGATTACTCTTTACTTTTTGGTAAGCTACTTGGCATTACATAAGCAATGTCCAACAGATCTCTAAAACAAATATCTCTAAAACCCAAGCATAATCTTATTACCACCAGGGCCTGATGTACTGTCATCTTCACATACATACCCTATCAGATTACGTCTTGGGCTGGTAGTTCCCTGAAAACACGCCATAATCAGGCTCTTACACGTTGCTCGTGTACCGGTAGTGGTTGCCGTTGTGGAAAATGTTAAAGTACCTGCATATGCATCTGAAGTCCCCGCATCTGACGATATACTTATTGTATCCGAGCCGCCTGTTACTGTTTGACCACTAAAGGCATACTGCCTTGTAGTTTTAGAAGCAAGTGTAGTAGCAAAAGTGTTAGCTGTTCCTGTTGGATTACCGTTAGGATTTGAGCCTACCGTAAACGATACCGTTAAACTCTCTGAAGACATATTCGATGCTACACAGTATGTCACACCACTGGCATTAGTCTGAAAATATGGTAAATAATAATATACGTTACTTGCCTTAGCTATTTCTCCGGTTAATATTATTGCTGATGTCAGCACTATTATCATCATTAACCCAACTGCTGCTATCGTAATATTTCTTTTCATAACTTGTGACCTCCCAAAATTTTTTATGCCTGAAAAACAGGCAAATAATTTATATCGTTTTCTTGATTTCATTAAAATCCTGTAAGTATATTTTTACCGCCAGGTCCTATTGTGCTGTTATCTTCACAAACTAACCCAGCTAGATTGCGCCTTGGGCTTGTAGTTCCCTGAAAACAGCTCAGAACTACACTTTTGCAATTTAAGCCTGTGTTTGAGGAGTAAAATGTGAGCGTTCCACCGTAGGATGACGCAGAACTAAGCTCTGATGACAGATCTGCCGTGTCATTCCCAAAATATACATTGTTTCCGCTAAAGGTCATCATCTTTGACATTTTACCATAGAGCGTAGTTGTAGAAAATTCTTTTAATGCACTTGTCGGAGTTCCTGATGAATTTGCACCCATCGCAAAATAGAGCCCCGTAACACTATCAGTTGAAACATTTGATATCTCGCAGTAGGTTACATTGCTTGTATTAGTGTGGAGATATGGCAGCGAATATGTAACTGTTGATCTGCTGTTGGAAATAATGGTAGTAGCATTCACTGTTGTTGTGGTGGTAGAAGTGGTTGTTGAGACAACAGTGGCTGTTGTGGTTGTTGTTGAGCTGCCTGATGACGAATCCTTAACCGCATAAAGGTATGTATTGGATGAGCTGAAATACAGTGTACCATCTGCCCCTATTGCAGGGCAGTTTTCTGCAATGCTTGCTGAAGTTGAGTAAGTCCACAGAAGGGTTCCGTCTGATTTCAGTGCATACATTTTCCCATCTATCGCCCCCACGTAAACAGTTGCGTCAGCACCTATAACCGGTGCTGTCAGAACTCCATACTGAGTGCCTGAGGAGTCAGGATTAGTCCCTGTCTGGTACGACCACAAGGTTGCGCCAGTGCTGGAATTGAGCGCATATACCTTTCCATATCTCCCTGTGCCCGTATAAATAATACCAGATGAGGAAAGAGCTGGTGTTAAATATTCTGCAGTGCCATCAGCCGATTGCCACAACTGTGTCCCATCTGATTGAAAAGCATTGACTCTGCCATTTCCGCTGACATATATGGTTCCGTCAGGTCCTACTACGGCACCACTTACTCTCGTAGAATCTATTTTTTTACTCCATTTGAGAGTGCCGTCGGATGAGTTCAGTGCATAAAGAGTGCCGTCGGTCTGACTGTGAGGGTCTCCTGCTCCCACATACACACTAAGGCCGTCGGGGCTTAATGTAGGGGAGGCAAGAGGAGCTATGGAGCCTGCTGTTTTATATTTCCATTTACGGGTACCGTCAGGATTTACGGCATAGACGTATGTGTCCCTCGAACCGATATATATGGTGCCATCGCCTCCTATGCATGGTTCCCCATAAATATTTTCTGTCGCTTCGGAAAAAGTCCATCTTGTACTCCCGGTAGATGTAAGGGCATAAAGACTAGTTCCGGCAACGGCATATACAGTGCCATCAGTAGCAACGGCCGTTGCCCCGCCGCCCCCTATGGTGGCGCTCCACCTCAGTTGCCCGTTGTCAACATTCAGAGCAAGTAATTGACTGGAGTCAAAGTTAGAATATATTGTAAGTCCGTCATTGCTTATGCTGGGGGTGTTGGGCGGTACGTCTGAACTAGTACTGCTACTCTTATAACTCCATTTCAACGTATTGGTTTGTGGTCCGTTATAAGCGCTCTGCCCTGTATGCTGTGCATCGTGATGAAACATAGACCATGGGCTTGAAGTGCTACTATATGTTACATCAGTGTCAAAGACAAACAGACTGCATAAAACAGCCACTGCAAAAAGAGAAATATCTCTTCTCGCATAACGGTACAGTTGTTTAAAAGAACGTTCTAAATAGTTAAATTTCATTTAATCGCCCCTTTGTAAAGACCACTTAAACGTGGAACTAAGATATAACCTCCTAAGAAGTTATTTACTGTGTTAATAAAAGTGCCAGGCATTCTTACGTCATAATCCTAAATCTTCGCGTTAGAGATAGATGTAACTGTCAATTGCGCTTTTTTTTTGAGAGAAAGATAAAACACCTAAGCATAATATCACCTTAATGTAATGGAAACAAGTCAGATTGTTAACACAAGTGTAGCACATGTTAAAAAATTAATCAAGAAAGAAATTATTTTTAGCAAGGATTTCTGGTCAATCTTGACAGTGGCAGCTGCTAAACGATACAATACACTATGATACAACACACTAAAACGCATACACCTGGGGAGGCTTTCAGGTATTTAGCTAATGCCCGGGAGATATTAAGCAAGTCTTCGATAGAGGGGAATATTTACCTCGACAAGAAGCCCGTGCGAGAGGCGTTTGGTACAGCTTATTTAGCAATTTTGGAGGCGATTAACGAATATCTGCTTGAGCATGGCATATCGGAAAAAAAACTCCCAAAATCAGTTGATGGCTACAGGGAAGCTCTCCAGAAGCATGTTGCCATACACAACGGTAAGCTAATGAGGGAATTTAACAGTCTCTATGATGCTCTCCACATTGCAGGTTATTACAGAGGATTGCTAACTGAAACAAACGCTGTGAAGGAATACCTAAAAGCCACAGAGTTATTTATAAAAAAGATAATACCTCAAGCAGCACCTTAATTATCATCGATATTAACGATAGCTTACATAAGCGCTTCTGCTGCATTACAAATAACGAGTTCTTTAGCAGCAATCCCCTACACTATTCCTCCGGCACAAACTCAGCTACATCAACTTTGGAAAAGCGCATCATTCCTCCAATGTAATCAACCTCCACGGTGTCGCCGTCTGTAACAGTATGTTCAATAATTTTCATTGCAAGCGGATTAAGAATCTCTGTTTGAAGCACACGCTTTAACGGCCTTGCACCATACACCGCATCATAGCCGTTCTCGGCAATCGCCTCTTTGGCTAAGTCTGTGAGAATTATATCTATTTGCTTGTTTTTCAGGTACTTTCTCATCCGGTAAAGCTGAATATCCACAATTTTTTTGATAAGCTCCTTACTCAGCGGGTTAAACACTATAATATCATCAACCCTGTTGAGAAATTCCGGCTTAAAATGCTCCCTCAAATCCTCCATGACTTTAGCTACAATCTCTGAATTCTCATCCGGACTCCAATACGACTCCGGATGAAGGTACTTGTCTTCAAGAAACTCCACTATATGGCGGCTCCCAATATTAGAGGTCATTATGATAAGAGCGTTTCTAAAGTCAACCGATCTGCCCTGGCCATCCGTTAGGCGTCCATCATCAAGTACCTGTAACAGCACGTTAAACACGTCCTGATGAGCCTTCTCAATCTCATCAAAGAGAACTACAGAGTACGGTTTTCTTCTTATTGCCTCAGTAAGCTGGCCACCCTCATCATAGCCGACGTATCCGGGAGGCGCTCCAATAAGTCTTGAGATTGAATGTTTTTCCTGGTATTCACCCATATCTATGCGCACCATTGCATTTTCATCGTCAAAGAGAAACTCTGCAAGCGCTTTTGCAAGCTCTGTCTTGCCTACTCCTGTAGGGCCCAAAAATATAAATGAACCGACTGGCCGGTTGGGGTCCTGAATGCCTGCACGTGCTCGCCTTATGGCGTTGGATATTTTAGCTACCGCCTCGTTTTGTCCCACAACACGGAGTCTAAGCCTGTCTTCCATATGAAGGAGTTTGTCAGTTTCAGCTTCAAGCATTCTGGTAACTGGAATAGACGTCCATTTTGCAACGACTCTGGCAATGTCCTCCTCTGTAACCACATCGGTTATCATTTTATTATCTGTCTGCCAGAGTTGTAGTTTTTGAGTCTCAGCATCGAGAGCTTTATTGAGCTCTATAAGTTTTCCGTACTTTAGCTCAGCGGCACGTGCCAAATTGGCATCTCTTTCAGCATTTTCCGCCTCAATACGTGTTACGTCTATTTCCCCTTTGAGTCTCCGGATATTTGTATTTATATCCTTTTCACCCATCCACTTTGCTTTAAGCGCGGTACGTTTTTCATCTAAGTCTGCATACTCACGGTTAATCTTTTCAAGCTGTTCCGCACCCTCTTTGGATGGATCGTTAAGGAGCGCCTGGCGCTCTACCTCAAGCTGCCTTGCCCGCCGCTGCATCTCATCCAGCTCCGCAGGCATACTGTCTATCTCCATTCTCAACTTAGAAGCGGCCTCATCTATCAGGTCAATTGCCTTATCCGGAAGGAATCTGTCCGCTATGTAGCGCTGAGAAAGCGTGGCTGCGGCAATCAGGGCAGAGTCCTTAAACTTCACCCCGTGGTGTATCTCGTATCTTTCCTTAAGGCCTCTGAGAATTGAGATTGTCTCTGATACTGAGGGCTGCTTAATTAAAATTGGTTGAAACCGCCGCTGCAGTGCGGCATCCTTTTCAATGTACTTTCTGTACTCATTCAGTGTGGTAGCGCCTACACAGCGAAACTCGCCTCTGGAGAGGGCAGGTTTAAGCATATTAGAGGCATCCATAGCGCCCTCAGCGGCCCCCGCGCCAACCAATGTGTGTAACTCATCAATAAACATTATTACACCGCCCTCGGATTCCTCAACCTCTTTTAAGACGGCCTTAAGCCTGTCCTCAAACTCCCCTCTGAACTTTGAACCCGCTATCAGTGCACCCAGGTCAAGGGCTGCCACTTTTTTGTCTTTAAGAGGCTCCGGGACATCCCCGTCTATTATTCTGAGAGCCAGTCCCTCGGCAACCGCTGTTTTGCCTACACCGGCCTCCCCTATTAAAATCGGATTGTTCTTGGTGCGACGCGCAAGCACCTGTATGACCCGCCGGATTTCCTCATCTCTGCCTATCACCGGATCAAGTTTGCCTCGTCTGGCAAGCTCAGTTAAATCCCGGCTGTATTTTTTCAGTGCCTGATACTTTTCCTCAGGGCTTCGGTCTGACACACTGCTGTGCCCGCGCACGGCCTGCATAGCTGTTAAAAAGTCTTCTGCAGTAACGCCGTGTTTTTTGAGTAACTCGGAGGCTGCACCGCCTTTGAGTATTATCCCATGCATAATGTGCTCTACACTTACGTACTCATCACCAAAGTGAGCGGCTTGATTAAAGGCCTCATCCAAAGACTCCTTAAACCGCACCGATACATACGTTTGCCCAAACGGAGTTGAGCCGCTGACTTTAGGAAATCTCTCCACTGCCTCTTGTGTTGCCTTTATTAAATCTCCGGTGTTCACACCGAGCTTCAGGAGAATCTGATTAACAGTACCCTCTTTGTCTGACAAAAGCGCAAGAAGCAGATGCTCTGGGTTAAGCTCCTGATTGCCGTACTTCTCCGCTGCTTTTTGAGACTGCGCCAGTGCCTCCTGGCTTTTCACTGTCAATTTATCCAGTGTCATTTTACCTCCTGCAGAACCCTCTTTAACCTCTCCTGTAGTTCCCTCTTATAGTCATCCTCAAGGCATACCATAAACTGTTCCATCTCGTCCTGAAATGCTTGCATCCGCCGCCTCATAGGAAGTATAATCTCAAGGCCTGCCTTATTGACCCCCAGATTTTTGGTCAAATTAAGAATAAACGACAGCTCATCTATATCGTCATCCGAATACATCCGCTGCTTATTTGACCTTGTAGGGGCAATAAACCCTTCCCGTTCATAAAGTCTGAGAGTCTGGGGATGCACTCCAAGCATCTCGGCCACAACACTTATAACATAAAGCGGGCGATCTTTGTCTTTAGTAAACATTACTCTTTCACCATCCCATTGCGTGGATTTTCCTTATAAAGAGCATCAAGCCGGCGCACCAATTCCTTGTCAGTTTCAGATAGCTCGGTTGGGACGACAACTTTGATTACGGCGTACAAATCGCCTGTGCCGCCACTTTGTGGGCATGGCATACCTTTGCCCTTAAGCTTAAATGTTTTGCCGGTTTGAGAGCCCTCAGGCAGTGTCATCATAGATGTGCCATTAAGTGAGGGGACTTCGATTTTTGCGCCAAGGGCTGCCTCAACAACTGTCACAGGGACGTCAACATAGAGGTCATCGCCTTTTCTGGTAAACAGTTTGTGAAGCAGCACGTTAAGCTCAATGACGATATCTCCGGCCTCTCCGCCTCCTGTGCCAAGTGCGCCTTTGCTCTTAAGACGCACCTTAGAGCCCTGAGATACCCCCGGTGGAATCTTAACCTTTATGTTTTCGTTAGCATGTGTGCTCCCTGTGCCGTTACAAACGCGGCAAGGTGTTTTGTTTTTCCTACCCGTGCCGCCACAATTCTTACATGGCGCATCTCGTCTTAAATTCAGGGATTTAGTCACTCCGGTAAATGCCTCTTCAAGGGTAAGAGTAAGATTAGTTGCAATGTCAGTGCCGCGGGAAAACATCGAGGCTGAACCGGAGGGTCTTTCCTGAAATCCAAAGAGCTCTGAAAAAATATCGCCAAAGCCTCCGAAATCAAAATTTGCACCAGCACGTTTGTCTGTAAAGCCTCTAAAACCCCCTGTAAAATTGTTACCGGCAGCTCTGTCAAAACCGCCCTGGAAACCAAACGGGTTTGTCCTCATGTTGTCATACTCAGTGCGTTTCTTAGGGTCGCCAAGGGTGTCATAGGCCTCGCTGATTTCCTTAAACTTTGCCTCAGAGGCTTTATTTTCAGGGTTAAGGTCAGGGTGATATTTCCGGGCAAGCTTTCGGAATGATTTTTTTATCTCCTCGGCAGTTGCCTTCTTCCCAACTCCTAATAAGTCGTAATAGTCTTTTGTTCCTGTTGCCATATCTTATCAATCCTCATATCATATATTTACTGTTCTTATTATAATACTTTATATGAGTCATGTCAAGTATCTTTCATAGGTTTGTATAATGATTTTTTAAGGAGAGGCAATTAGTGTACTTTACAGTGAGGCAAAAAATGTTATTATGTTAGTATAATTGAAGTGAGGGACTGATATAAAATGACGAAAAAAGGCATAAAAAAATTAAAAATCAGGCGTCTAAAGATTATAAATTTTAAGGCGATTGATTTTATAGAAATAGAATTCCCTAAACCAATAATTAAGAATGAACCGGATGTTTTTGTTATGGGTAGCATTAATGGCCTCGGAAAGACCTCTATACTGGAGGCCTGCACTCTTTTAGTTTTAGCCATTACCGGTGGAATAAAGCTCAGAAATAGAGGCCCTTTTGAATTCCCTATTAATTTCTTTGATTTATTGATACGTTCAGGTTCAGATAAAGCTGTTATAGAGGCTGATGTAGAAATAAACAATAAAGTGCAATTAGTAAGTTTAACATTACACACAAATGGGAAAATAGATATAGACCATCCTAATGCTGTTAGTGCCAATAAAGATGGAAATGTTGAAATGTATGACTATTTTATTCATACTTTAGCTGGCTACTCTAATGAACCCTTATTATTTTCTTACTTTATGTATTTTCATAGTTACAGAAAAGTACAGGAGGGGAGAATACCGTTAGGAATGATAGTGGACCGTGAAGAACGAGATGAGCATATTCCACGATTAAGGCCTTTTTACAGAAAGCCGTTAAAAAGCATTTTTAAGGGTGAGGTACTGAAAGCTTTTATAGGAGGAGCTAATCTTGTTGAAACTCTTGACCCTAAGGATTCATCAGCTGTGTTAATAAAACTTAACAATCTGCTTAAAAATTATGCTAAAGGTACAATTGAAAAACTCACTGCTGATGCCGATAGTACAGTTGACTTCAGAGTAACTCCAGTAAACGGCGGTAAGTCTTTTGCTTTTGATGGTTTGAGTTCAGGGCAAAAGGAAATCATATCCACGTTGTTTTTAATTTGGCATTATACACAGAATTCATCGGCTGTTGTTTTGATAGACGAACCTGAATTACACCTTAATCACGAGTGGCATAGAAATTTTATAGGACAACTAAATATCATGGCTCCAAATAACCAATATATTATAGCAACTCATTCTGAGGATATTGCTGACTCGGTAGATAAGAACAGACGGATAATACTGCGACACAGCTAAACTGATTAGATGGTTACAGTAGAAAAAAATGTAAGCGCCGAGGCATTCAAACAAAAAGGGGAACATACTCTTTTTGTAGAGGGCGAAGAGAATTCCATTGATCCACAGGTGATTTCCAAGTTATTACATGATATAGTCAGAGTAAAACCATTAGGGGCTTCTCCTTATATAAAAAGTGTGGCAGACGCCATGTATAAACATCATCCCAAGTACTACTTCTTAATTGACAGAGACCATTATGATGACGCTTTTATTGAAGAGCGCTGGAGTAATTTCCCTGACCCCAACTTTTCAAATTTACTTGTATGGCCCCGACGAGAAATCGAAAACTACTTTATAATCCCTGATTATATAAAACAGTCTGAATATTTGAGCGTATCGTTTGACGAACTGGAAAATTGTATTATAAAACTTTGCAATGAGAGGATTTTCATAGACTCTGCAAATTTAGTTATTTTAGATATAAGAGAGAACTTTAAACAAACAGAGATTAAACTGTTTGAAAAAAAAGATGATTTTAAGACTAATGACGATGCAATAGAAAAACTATCTGGATTGAATAGTTTTAATAAATTTAAAGATAAGATTTCTGAAAAAACATCAGAAAATTATCTTAAAAATAAATATGAAGAATTTTACAATCTTATTACAGGTGGAGACGGTAAATTAGAATTTAATACGGGGAAATGGCTTGAGCTGATAAAGGGAAAAGAAGTTTTGCCATCTGTTAGAACTACGTGTTTTAATGGAAAAGCTATTAAAGAAATTCCTCAAAAAGAAAGACTGAAAACTGTTACTAAAGATCTTGTAACGAAGCCAATAAAAGACCAGCCTCATGATTTCCAAAGACTTTATGAATTAATCTCAAAACAAATAGATAGATAGATAAACTTCACTTAGTTCTCTATTAAAAAAGAATCTTTACAAGCACCTGTTATATATTATAGAATTTTAAGAGGGTTCCAATAAAAAAAAATGGCAGGAGGTTTATATGGACAGGACTGGAGTTATAACATTTCAGGGAGGCGGCTTAACACTTACCGGAAACGAAGTAAAGGTTGGTGACAAGGCGCCTGACTTCACACTTACAGACAACGCCCTAGGAGCAGTTACCCTTAAGGATTTTGCCGGGAAAACAAAAATAATCAGCGTAACCCCGTCTCTTGATACTCCTGTGTGCGACGCCCAGCTGAGGAAATTTAACGAGGAGGAGGCAAAGTCAGGCTCTGATGTTGTTGTGCTAAACGTAAGCATGGACCTACCATTTGCAAATGCAAGGTTTTGTGCCACTGCCGGCATTAACGCCGCTAAAACCCTTTCTGATTACAAGGACGCATCGTTTGGCTTAAATTACGGTGTTTTGATTAAGGAACTAAGGCTCCTTACACGCGCTATTTTTGTTGTTGATAAGAACGATGTTATTAAATACATAGAAATTGTACCGGAGATTACCAATCCGCCGGATTACGGTAAAGCATTAGCCGCTGCTAAATAACATCCATCAGAGAAGACAGCTGCCATAGGGCAGCCGCCTTTGCATTAACCGCTTTTTTTGTTAATGATTCCATCAATTGAGTGCAGAAAGGCAAGGATGGGGTTTCTGAAAATCATTCGGGGGCCTGAAAAGCGCATAACGGCCTTGATCTTCTCCCTCATATCGGGCTTATAACAGTGTATTGTGCAGTGGCTGCAGTTTGGTTTACTGTCCTGGAATTTACACCTGTCAAGGCGTACCTGAGCATAATCGTGGAGTGACTGGCAGTCGGGGCATAGTGTGTTAGCCGCAGCCTTGTGATTTTTCCTGCAATAAAGTGAAATCATCTTTCCAACAGTTTTTTTTTCAAGTTCAATTCTTTTTATTTTAAAAGCCATGCTGCTTACCCCTTGCTGATTTATTTTATGCTCTTGTTTTACAATAAGATATTATTATTTTAATTAATATGACAGAAATCAGCAAATGCAGTCTAACACGGCTATGAAATTATTCGTCGTAATTTTTGTGGCGCTCTACAGCACAATCCACTACTACGTCTATAGCCGTATAACAAACGCTTTCCCGCTGCCGGTTCATCTGAGGGTTGCCATTGTTGTTTTTATGGCGCTGATGGTCTTTACCCCTATGCTTATAAGGCTTGCAGAACGCCACGATTATGAAAATGCCGCCTCACTTAGCGCAAACGTGGGTTATACATGGATGGGGCTTATCGTTATTTTTCTTCCTGTCTCATTTTCTCTTGAAATTATACGGGTAATATCACAGTCTGATTTCTTCTCAAAAATGATACAGCTAAAAATCACCAGCCGGACAGTTTTCTTACTGACTCTCTTAATAACACTCTCAGCTTACATCTACGCCTTTATTGACGCACGAGTAATACGTACAGTGCATCTTACAATAAAGACTCCAAAAATTCCCAAAGGAGCCGGTAAAATTAAAATAGCCCAAATATCAGACGTCCACATCGGAGTTCTTGTCAGAGAAAGCAGAATCAAGCCAATAATTTCCATTCTTAAGAGGGAAAAACCAGATATAATACTGTCAACCGGAGACTTTGTGGACGGACAACTTGATCATTTAGACGGGCTGTCAAACCTGTTTTTGGAGCTAAATCCTCCCTCCGGTAAATATGCAGTAATTGGAAACCATGAACTGTACGCAGGGCTTCAGGACTCTCTGGAGTTCACCAAAAAATCGGGATTTACAATACTTAGAAATGAGGCGGTTACTGTTGGATTTCTGAACATTGCCGGAGTGGATGACAAAGATATCAGCAGATTTAACATTGCTGAAACAAAAACTGAAACAGACCTGCTGTCAGCCCTGCCAAAAGATAAATTTACAATTTTATTAAAGCACAGGCCGATTATAAGTCCTGACTCTGTAGGACTTTTTGACCTTCAACTTTCAGGGCACACACATGGCGGACAGATTTTCCCATACAATGTTTTTCCACTGTTGGTATTTAAGATAAACACCGGCTATACCAAACTCACAAACGGCTCATCCATATACTTAAACCGCGGAGCCGGCACATGGGGCCCTCCCATACGACTCTTTGAGCCGCCCGAGGTAACAATCATAGAGATTGATACCGAGTAGCGCTCAAAAAAGTAGTATTTTTTAAGTTTTCTCTAATATCAAAAAATCATGAATATATGAGGAATCATAAAAAAGATTTTATCCGCAGATGACGCAGATTCTCGCAGATTTTTTTCATCTGCGTCCATCTGCGTCATCTGCGGACTAATCCTTAATTTCTGGAAGCTACTTGGAAATAGATTCTTTCTGGAGAAGATCCTCTATCTTTACGCCAATCTGAGAGCCGTGAGCGCCAAAGACTGAGCCCTCCATTCTTTTTGTAAATCTGTTAAGCCCTAAAGGATAGGCTGTTGCAGGAAGGGAAATATAGCCAACCTCTTTCACAATGTTTGGAGCACTTTTTAAATAAAACTCCACAAATTTCTGAACCTCTGGTTTCGCAGCCGATTGAACGCTCACATAGATGAAAATTGGCCTTGAAAGCGGCTGGTAAACTCCCTTAAGTACATTATCATATGTTGGAAGCACAGCGTCCTTGCCTCCTTTCTTATCATTGATGACAGGGACTAATTTTAACTTATCCTTGTTATTTTCGTAGTATGCAACGCCAAAAAAGCCAAGAGCATTAACATCGGATGATATCCCCTGTACTAACACATTTGGGTCAGCACTTGATGTGTAATCCCCCCTGCTTGAGTGTTCCTTACCGACCGTAGCTTCAGTAAAATAATCGTAAGTGCCTGAGTCAACACCAAGGCCAAACAGATGAATTTCCTTATCCGGCCAGCTAGCTCTAACCTGATTCCATTTGGAAATTTTAGCTTGTGCCTCTGGTTCCCAAATTTTCTTAAGCTCACTTACAGTAATATCCTTTACCCACGTGTTTTTTGGGTTTACAACAACTGCTATTCCGTCATATGCCACTGGAATTTCTATGTATTTTATCTTGTTGGATTTGCAAAGCTCAGCCTCTGTCTCTTTTATTGGTCTAGAAGCGTCACTTATATCTGTCTCTCCTCTGCAGAACTTTTTAAAACCGCCCCCAGTGCCGGATAATCCAACAGTAACTCTAATTTTACCCTTTTCAGCTTTTTGAAATTCCTCTGCCATTGCAGATGATATTGGAAACACAGTTGACGAACCGTCTGCCTTAACAATTGCAGTTTCCCCATAAACCGTGCCTGTTAGACCTGCTAAAAAAAGGAAGATCAAAAAACTTGCTAATTTCGTCCTCATAAGTCATATTCTCCTTTTTGTTTTGGTTTTACCATTAAAATGGTTTTTTGAGTCGTATTTCACATGCCATAACACTGATAATACCTATGTAAGTAAAATATCATAACACTTCAATTGTTACAACAGAGTTACATTTATGTTACATTTAGATTAATAAATTAAGACTGTCATATACCCCATGAGAAAACCTAAACTACGTTAGTCGAATTTAAACCTCTCCCCGATAAACAGCGCTGTAGCAGCGTCAACGACATCGGGGTCAAAAAGAATACCCCTTGCTTTTTGTATCTCCTCGATAGCTTTTTCAATTCCAAGTCCGGCTCTGTAAGGTCTGTGGAATGTTATTGCCTCAATTACGTCTGAAACGCATATTATCCTTGCTTCAAGCAATATACCTGTGCCCTTAAGCCCAATAGGATAGCCGCTGCCATCCCATTTCTCATGGTGCTGAAGCACAATCTGCGCCACAGGCCACGGGAATTCTATGGTTTTTAAAATATCAAAACCAACCTCAGAGTGCATTTTTATCAGTTCGAATTCTATATCGCTAAGTTTCCCCGGTTTACTCAGTATCTCTGCAGGTACATAGATTTTTCCGATGTCATGAATGGTGCCGGCCATTCGTATGGCATCTATCGTATCCTCATCGAGTTTCATCTCAGTGGCTATTGCCCGCGCAAGATTAGCCACGCGCCGCTGATGTCCTGCGGTATAGGGGTCCCTGACCTCTACAGTCATAGCTATTGTCTGGATTATGCCGCCTATTACTTTTCTTAACTTCTCAACACTCTGCTGAAGCTCTGCCTCTGCGCATTTTCTCCTGCTTATGTCCCTTATTATTCCTGTAAAAAAAGTTTCTCTTTGATTTTTCCAGGAAGCTAAAGACAACTCAACTGGGAATTCACCCCCTTCTCTGTTTTGGGCCACAAGCTCAAAGGTCTTGCCTATAGCCTCAGAATCCCCGGTAGATAGCACTCGTTTAATGCCCTCTTCGTGTTTGTGTATTAACCGCTCCGGAATTATAAAATTAAGAGGAATTCCTACAACCTCATCAGTACTGTAACCAAATGTTCTTACTGCGCCGTCATTCCAAAACAATACAATGCCATCAGCGTTAATTGTAATTATGGCATCCTGAGTTGATTGAACTATAGAGCGGAGGAACTCCTTCTGATCTCTTAAAACCTCCTCTGCTCTTTTTCGCTCTATAACGTTAGCAATTGTGTTAGCCACCGTTGCCAGAAACTCCTCCTCATCCGTGTCCCTCTTGTGATTGTGTCCGATAAACAGGTTCAAAACTCCAAGCAGCTTCTGTCCAGAAATGATCGGTACACAGTAGTGGCCGTGCGCAGGCATAGAGTCATAACGTATGTCATGACGGTCGTCTATATCCGGGGCATATACTGCCTCCCTGCTTTGGGCTACCTTACCACAGATACACCTGCCATAAGGCACTTCATTACAAAGGGTCGTAATCGGCTCGGTTAATCCCCTTTGTGCTTTCATCTTAAGTTTCTTTTTTTCCTCATCGGCTAAAAACACACAACCTTTTGATTCAAGAGCCAGTCTTGGAATTGTAAATATAAAATCAAGGATACGTTCAAGTTGTTCTTTTAATTCTATAGGTTCGAGTGAGATTTGAAGTATTAAGTCAACCACTGACTGCATCTGAGAGTTTAAGACTATCTTTTGCTCTGTCTCAAGTTTGGATGTAATATCCTCAATGGCCTCAAGATATTGAGTTACCTCTCCCCTGGAATTAAATTTAGGAGTGAGTGTTATTTTTATATGTTTTTCGCCAAATGATCTTTCTACAACAGCAGGATTTTTAGTTAAGAGACACTGCTGTTTTCTGCAAAAGCTGCACATTTCAGACCCTTTGTCCTGGCTATCTGCCTTTTCGGCTATTATCTCATAACAAGGTCTTCCTGTTAGCTCATCATTTGACTTACCGGTTAGTTTTTCTATGAAGCCGTTAACTTTCAGGACTTTCATATCAGCCCCAATATAAACAACGCCTATGGGGACAGTGTTAAAAAGCATTTGTAAATCAACTGGAATATTTTTATCAGTCACAGAACACCACTTTTGAGGGTGAGCAGAGGCTTAAACTATAGCCTTTGTATGATAGACAGGGTATTTCCATTTTGTTACATTTATGTTAACAAAACACTGTTACTTCTGACAAGAATTAATTAGAAACAATCATTGACAACATCAGATTAAAAGTGTTAGTTTGTATTGTGTGTTGTAAGAGTTGTATGACAGGTAGAGTGATGTGTGCGCAAACTGTGAGGGTATTGCGGACAAGCCGGGGGGGCCTAAGATATGTCAGATGATAAGCAGGTATTTGGGGAGCCGGTAATAACCGGAGACAATGGTGGTAGCGGAAATGGCAGTAATATGGCCATTACTATAGAAAAAGTTGAAAATATAGAAGTAAAAGGAAAGCCAAAAGTTATTGTGGTGCGAAATATCGTCGAGAAGCCCAAAACTATTAGAAAACTGAATTGCTGGGAATTTCATAATTGCGGGAGAGAACCTGGTGGTAAGCATGTGGAGAGGTTTGGGCTGTGTCCGGTAGCAACGGCAACATCTTTTAACGGACTTCATGGGGGAATAAATGCAGGCAGGGCGTGCTGGGCAATTTTACCTTCTATTGGAAAAAAGAAAGAATCTTATGCCGCTAAGATACGAAGATGCACAGAATGTGAGTTCCATCAGCTTGTTATCAAAGAAGAGGAAAAGTACCAGAGTGGAGTAAAACATTTTAAAAAACATAAAAAAGAAACAAAGGCAAAGACATTTAAAGAACCTGGATTTATTAAGCACATATATGAAAAGAGCAAACACACAGCCTTTGAGGATGATACCGAAATAGAGTCAATTATTATCTCATTGTTGATAGGCTGGGTAAGTCTGTGTCCATCGGTTAGTATGCTTGAGGGTAGTAAGAGGCTGTGTAAAGAGGACCTGGTTGATGAACTAATGATTATTGACGCCATAGCCGACCACCCCAGAAGCAGAGCGGCAACAGTTGTTGCTAAAACCATGTTTAAAGCACTGAGAAGACAGATTGGTGGCTATTTTGATCCGCTTATAGATAAAGTAAAACCCAAAGGCGATAAGAAAAGTTAGCAAATGCGGCACTGATTGGCAGACAAGGTGTGGCTACTACAGGACATGATTGTAGTTGTCATCTTATCTATTAATTAGTGAAGTGCGATATAAAGGCTGTACAGACCATAGAGTATAAAAATAAGAGCGGCTATCCATTTAACAATTTTTTCTGGAATGTTTTTACCCATAACCACCCCAACTATAATACCAAAGCCATCGGCTACCATCATTCCAACCGTTGTGCCAAGCCAAACGGCCATCAAAGAGTTATACTTTGCGGCTAGAGTTACTGCAGCAAGTTGTGTTTTATCACCCATTTCAGCCACAAAAAATGACACTGCAACGGTCCAAAACGGGCTCATCTCAGACTTCTTATCCTCGCATTGCAAGTCGTCTCCCTTAATAGTCCAAAGTCCAAACATAATAAACGCAACGGCAGCAGCCACATTTATATAAACCATTGGAACTATCCGTGTAACATACGTGCCAGCCAGGGCAGCTAACAGGTGATTGGCAAGGGTTGCCACAAATACCCCCAACATTACCGTATGCCACTTGTACCTTGCCGCCATACACATGGCCAGAAGCTGGGTCTTGTCTCCCATCTCGGCAATGAACACTACAAGTACTGATGCTAAAAATGCTGTCATAAGTTTGGTTTTCTCATAGGTTTTGCGATTCTCTCAGCTTGCCTGTTTTATGCTGCCAACTCTTCTCGGATTTCTTCACGTTCACTCCAAAGCACGGGTTTGACATTATAACTTTTTATTGCGTCCAGAACGGATGCCGCTGGAGCATGTTCCGAGTCGTTCAGAAACGCATAGGCCCGTGAATTTGCCGGTCTAACAACTTTGGTGTCAAACCATGAAAAAGCAACTCCCTCAGCTGAGTCGCGGCCTGGCCTGTTTATAGCTTTAAGGATGCGTTCCGGCTGTTGCTTTGATGCAGGAATAACAAAGTCAAATCTATGAACAAATCCACTTTTGCCAGTAAAATTTATGTTTGGAGTGTATCGTATATCACACAATTTTAACCATGAAGTAACATCTTCTAGAAAAAGTGATGTCACCATAGGAGCAGCAAGATAAAAAAGGTCATTAACAGCCAATATCGCCTGAATTAAATTATGCTTCTTTAACGCGAAATTTTCTGATGAGGCCTGAATCGTTAATGAATTATTTTCTAGTTTTACCCCAAACCCATTCAATGTAAAAGTTAGAAGTTCCTTACGTTTCATGCTTTGTAGTTCGCAGCCTGATTGCTTAAGGTCTTCAATTGTGTACCCATCATCAGTGAAAATAAACCCATGCTCTTGCCGTTTTACATAGATTTGGAGATAATCATTATGCCTGTCAAGATAAGGTGTTGTTATCTCTATCCAGTCTTTAACCTGTCGTAGCGCTGTTTTATCTTTAAGCCATACTATATATGTGTCTATATGTTTCTGGATTTCATTAATCATAAAAAAGTCATCATCTTGTCTCATAATCTTGTATAAAATATACTTAAACCCCGCTCGCTGTCTTGAGTTGTTTTTCTGTTCCTTATCCTTTTTTTATTGCCAGAAGGTTTGACATTACAGAATTCCCCTTTTTTGTTAAAGCCCACTTTTCTTCATTGTCGCTTAATACTTCAATGAGCCCAAGTAATCTAAACTGATTTAATATTTGACTTATAAAATTGTCGTCTAACTCTAATTCACTAAGATAACTGTCTTTCATACCCAAGTGTTTGCCTAGCATAGTGTACAAATTAATTAATACTTCATATCTGGAAATTCCTTTTATCATTGACGGGGAAATTTTCTTAAATATATCATTCCAAGTGGTTGTAAGTGAACGAGTCTTTTCATTAAAAGTATAATTAATAATAAAAGAATCATCACCCTGTGCCAAACTTTCAATATCTCCATGTGGTCTGTTTGACTCAGCTTCCAGTTTTTCTTCTAATTCCTGAACTTTTTGTCTTAAACTAAGTATTTCCAATTCACTTTCTTCAGTGGCTACTTTATCGGCTCTTACCCAGCCGGTTGCTGGATTATTGTCTATTAATTTTTGAAGGCTTGTTGAAACAGCCAAAGCAAGGTCTTTAGATGTCTCCCAGTATTGTATCACCTTTTCCTCGTCAAGTTTTCCAATAAATGCCTCAAGTTTCTCCTTACCGGCAGGATCTTTCTCAGAGCGATCCAGTGGAATTTGCCCAGGGTTTTTATGAATAAATCCAATGATAGGTTTTCGTTTTTCTAATGCGTAGCAGTATTCTTTTTCTGTATAGCTGACCCCATCTTTACTGATTGAACCGTACCTTCCACCGATAATTACAATGTAGTAATCACAGTCATCTATAATTTTTTTAATTAATGTCAATTGATCATCATTCGCTGCCGGAAAGAGTTCCATTCCTGATGGAATACAGTCAAGTTCCAAAAGTGCCTGCATAATCTCTTGCCGCTCATCATGCAAATCATCATAAGTTGAACTTACAAATACTTGATAACGCTTATCCACTAATCCTCTCCCCCTGATTTTAATGCAAATTCGAGAGTAACATTTTGTTTGCACAAAACACAATGGCAGCAAAGAGAGCAAGAGAGGCATTGAAGGTCAGACTTTTTGTTAGGTTGCAGGTATCGTCACGGTAAAGGTGGTTCCTTTACCTACAGTGCTTTCACAATTAATAGTGCCCTTAAAGGTCTGGGTTATAAGATTATAAAGTATGTGCAAGCCTAGCCCTGTGCCTCCCCCTGCCCTGTTTGTCGTGAAAAACGGATTAAATATCTTGCTAAGATTCTCCTCCGGGATTCCCTTTCCGTCATCGATATACTTTAATACAAAAGAATCATCGGTACTTGATATTTCTATAGTTATGACCCCTTTGTCAGCCTCGTTATAAGCGTGCATCAGGGAGTTTATTACTAAATTTGTGATTATCTGCGCCAATTCTCCTGGGTAACTGTTTATCTCCATATCGGGCGGGCAATCAAGTTTAATTTCTATTGAGGTGTGTTTTAATTTAGGACTAAGGCTTGTTATCACCTTTTCGATATAATCTTTGATGTTAAATATACGCTTTTCATGCGATGTCTGATCGGCTGAGACTAATTTGAAACTCTTAACGAGTTCGCTGGTTCGCTCAAGGTTAGCTAAAATAAGCTCGCTGGATTTCGTGGCATGTGTAAAATAGTTAAAAAGCTCATCTTTTTTTGCGGTCTTATTATTTATCGCAACTGAGAGTTTGCTTGTCACGTCCTGCAGGTGTGAGGCAGCGGTGACAGCAATTCCAACAGGCGTGTTTATTTCATGTGCAACACCGGCTACCAACCCGCCAAGGGCTGCCATTTTTTCAGATTCCACAAGGTGCTGCGTGGCTTTCTTTAACTCGCTTGTACGCTCAGTTACGAGCTCTTCTAAATGATTCTGATATTTTAACAATTCATGCTGAGCCATGATTCGCTGCCGGATGTTAACAAGGAGAATAACGATAAAAACAATCAGAACGGTTATGAGCGCCGTAACTCCCCATATCACGCGTTTGTATTTGAAGTAAAATGTCTCCGGTTTATTTATAACAATGGCTCCAGCAGGCAAAGATGAAATATCTATGTCAAACCTCTGCATCACATTATAATCAAACATAAATGTGTTGGGACTTTTCATGATTACAGGTATATTGTCTGCTTTTTCGCCGTTTAATATTCTAATAGCAAGTTTACCTGCTGACTCACCCTGGTAGAAACTGTTTTTAAGCATACCGCCAACTATACCATACCCCAGCATGTAGTCAACCCCGCCATACACAGGCACCGATGATGCACGCGTTATTTGAGTTACTGCCATTGACGGTGTAAAGTCCTCACCATTTCTGTCTTTAAAAAAGGAAAGATAAAATACAGCCGTATCAGGCTTTAATTTGCTGACAAGTTGTTTGACCTCATCCATTGTTGAGTTGTCAAGATATGTAAAGTTAATCGTCTGTTTATACTTACCAATTGCATTATTAAAAGAGTTCTTTTCTAAAATTCCAGTTGTTGTCATGTCGCTGATAACTATAAACTGCTTCAGTCCAGGATTTAACTTCAGTGCTAAATCCACTGTTGCTTCATAATCTGACCCTTCATTAACACCCGTAAAACCCTGATACCCTGCTGTTTTTTCTGGTGTGTAATCATTTATGCCACAAAAAACAAATGGCACTCCTTTAAAAAGCTCTTCCCTGTATTGTTTGACAAAGTCAAGCGCATCGTCATCGGTTACGATTATAATCTCAAAATGTATTTTTTTGTACTTATGTTTGAATAATTCACTCAATATCTTGTAATACTCAGCGCTTTTAATACGTTTTGTATCCATGTACTCAATGTGAAGGGTGATTTCCTCCTTTTCTTTAAACAAAGACTCCACTCCCCTCACTTGATTGTCCGTCCACAGATAACCTTTATTGTAGGAGTTTAACAATAAGATGTGTTTTTCATATTGACCATTTTTGGCAGAGGCATAAGACTTGCATTGCATCAATATGAAAAACAGACAAACTACTAAAATTGTCGTTATCGTGATATATTTTTTCATAACATACAATTTCATTTATAGAAATGGTTGCTTGCTCTTGCGCTTGCCTCATACACCTTTGGCAAATCAAAATGGAATTCCTTAACTCTTGAATCATTCATTGAAACCACAAACTGTGAGGTTACGGCAATTGGAATATCTTTTGGATGAGTTTTATTATCGAGAATATCTACAGCCATCTTAGCTGCTACAGTACCCTGTTCAAAAGGAGACGTGGCTATAGCCAGCATTCCGCCATCATCACCAAAGAATGCGTTTGTACCGATAACCGGCACTTTAGAATGTTTTATAGTAAAATCTATCAGTTCTTTAGGCGGTACAAGTTCAGATGTGCCCTTAGAACGTAATATCTTTCTGTAGTTTGAAACCAGTATGTAATCCACGCTTTTAGAGGCATTATCAACCGCATCCCTCCACTCATCCAGTGTGTTGACTAAACATGTGCCCTCAAGTTTAACTGGATTCCAGTTGTATTGTCTTATCCATTTCTCATCTCCCATTACGGTCTCAGATTTATCACCGATAAAAAACACCTTTATTGGACCTGTTTTACCCGCCATATGTGAAAACGTCTGTAACCCCTCCTTAACTGCATCTAAAGGAAGCCGTTCAAGTATTCCGGTAACGTTTTGAGCTTTGTCGAAGCGATAGTCCTCGATTTCATTATTAACGCCTGAAAATACAATAGTTATCTTTGGATTGTTATTATAATATTTAGCAACATACTCCTGTGCATCATCATCAACTGCTATGATGACATCGGGCTGCCACTTATCTATCATACTCCTTGCTACTTTCCCTGAGTTTTCTTTAAACTCACGCCATGGATGACGCTTTGTATCAAGATAATGCCATCTGACAAAGTAATGGGTTTTGTTTTTTAATACACGATTAATTCCAACATTAATGTCCCTGACCCACCCATAGCTAGTGTCATAACTGTGCAGGATGAGCACACGCTTTTTGCTTAGATTAAACGGTAGCAACATCAATATAACCTCAAAAATGAAACAAACAATCAATAGATTAAAATACTTCTTTTTCATAATATCCCCCGCATTTTCCAATACGGAACAGCCGCATAAATCGCTACAAGTTTTATTACATTAACCAACATATTAAGCCTCAGAAATGATTTCTCTTCATAGATTTTCTCGGTTAATGTCATATCCTGAAACTGCATATAGTAAGAGCACTGATATGGAAATACCCACATTTCACCTAAAACCAAAATAATAAACCCAACAAGCCATGCGTTCAGTCCGGCCACATCCGCTAAGGGCATAAACACGGCCGCTACGAGAACGATAGCTGCGTTAATCGGCATTGCAATGCGCATGACAAACATAATACCGGCCAGTATCAGGACGAAAACACCAAAGTTGTAGTGCATATAAGGTATCAGCACTGAAAGATGCTTAGCTATCAAAGTATCAAGCCCCACACTTTTCATAGTTTGAATAATGCCAACAACTGAGGCAAGGTAAATTAAAAACGGCCAGTCAACTTTCTCTCTGAAATCATCTTTTTTAAGACATCCAAAAAGCAACAACCCGTAGAGAATTGACAAACCAATCCACGGAGGTTGTATCTTATGGAGAGAGTACGTCAAAATCCCCAGTACAAAAAAAAGTACCCCTACGATAGCTGACCACTCCTGTAAGGACAGGGGGCCAAGGAGCCTGAGCTGCACTCGGATTTGGTCGGATGAAACTTGTATGGCTTCTTTATTTCTGTACATTAAATAAGTGGCTACATATACAATTACAAGAAGTACAACACCTGTAACGATGGATGCAACAAGCCACGATAACCACTGAAACTCCTCCTGTACCTGCATTGGCATCATACCCAAAACCACAAAGTTAACTGACTTGCTGGTGATAAACATCCCTGACAACAGCGTGGTACCGGAAAATGTTGAAAATGCAAGCCTTGATGCTGCATTTTTCCCGGGAGTTAACTTACAAGTTTCAATAATATCTTTCAGAAAAGGGCTCAGCAGAGCAATTCTGCCGTTAGCAGTAGGAATAATCGGAGTAAGCACAATACCTGTGAAAGTTAAGATTAAGTTCAAGACAGACTGGGTTTTAGGTAATTTCAATATCAGAATAAGTATAACCCGATAACTTAGCCCGGATATAACAATAACAGTGCCTAAACCAAGAACACTCATAGCAAGGAAAAATCCGTCTGAGATGAAACCTGAAAGCACAACATCCGTGTCTGCAACTCCTATACACAAAAAAGCCAATATCGCAAAAAGCCCGGGAACAAACTCGTCAACCAGCTTAAAAATCCACATGAGTACGGTTGCGGTGAATATTCCTATAAAAAAAATTGCATTTAAATCCAGACCGTGTTTGTAACTCAGCCACAGAGCTAAAGGGGAAAAGATAATTACACAAATCCAGCCTATGGCCTTATTAAGCGGCACCTTGTTTTTATCCTTAGATTTCTTTTTGTCTGTTGTTACATCAACTTTTTTGTTGTTTTCGTTCTCTAAGGCTACATTGTTACCAGTAAAATTCTCCAGCAGAGAGAGAATAAAATCGCCTTTAATTTCACGTGATATTTTAAGAGCATCAATTTTGTCCCTCGGAATCATTAAAACCGTAGCATCGGTAAGCACAGTGGCACACGTTACATATCGAGGGAGTTCAGAGCAGCTTTCAAGCCCAATTTTTCCCTTGCTGGTAATTGTCATAGAGGAAATTTCAGAGAATAGCTTTACCTCTCCTGTTATCACCATATAAAGAAACTGGGCGTGCTGCCCCTGAGTATAAATAGTCTGCCCTGTAGTAAAAGATTTAATCGCTACGTAAGGCAACAGCCGCGCAAGTTCTGCATTCTTAGCTTTTGAGAATATGTCGTCTTCTTGCAGATATGAACATATCCAGTCACTTTTTATTAAGTGCTCTTCCAATACTAAACGCTCCTTTAATCTACTTTTTCGATTAGATAGTGATCTATTTCTGCACCCTCCGTGTTAAAAACGTGCAGAGTTACAAACATATCATATACGTTAACCACGACAAAGTGAAACTGGCTGCTGATTTCCGGAGGGGTATCGAAAGTTATACATTTTTCGCTGTCAGTCAGGCAACCTTTGGAGTTTGCCAGAGGGGCTCCGGCTCCGCCGCAGACAACCTCAACAATACTGTTTTTCCACTTTGAGTCCATCTCTTTATTAATCAGCTTTCTTGCATAAAAATGATCGTGTCCAGAAAAATAGGCATCTATGTGGTGATACGCTTTATCTCCATCTGTGTTATCAAGAGTCTGCCACAGTTTTTGCAGGCTTTCGTTGTAAGTTCCACCAAATACTGCCTGCCCTTTAGTCAAAGGATGATAAGAATTATATACGGTAAAAATAGGTGTATGTGCAAATACAAAGGTAAACGTTGCTTTATTATTTGAAACTAACTCATGTTTGACAAAATTTAATTGCTCCTTATCCATCCATCCGCTTAAGTCGTATTTTTTGTGTTCGTTAAGCTCATGGGGAAACAGATATGTATCCATGGTGATAAACAAGGAATTATTCCACATAAACGAATATGCGGCATTATTATTCCACCCCTTGATACACCTCCCCTGCTCTGGGAACTTGCTCAGTCCCTCGTTGTTAAAATCTTGAAAATCCTTTTGTTTTTGCAGATAGCCGGATTCCGAATCTGAGTCATAAAGCTCGTGGTTACCCAAAGCTATGGCAATTGGTAATTTTTCATCGTAAAGCGGCTGCATTATTTTTTTCCATGTTGCATAGTTTTCCTTATTAGCCCTTACTGCAAGGTCTCCGTTAAACATGATAAAAGAGGGCTTAATACCGTTTTTGTAATATTTTTGAGGATTATCTATATAGGCTTTAATTGTAACAACTAATGGCGCAAGTGAAGGGCTTACCGCAGCGTCAATTTTCCTGTCAGCTCTGCTGTCTCCAAACACTATAAAACTAAATGGCTGCTTTACGCTGGAACAATCCTCGCTATATACCGCACTGGAAAATGGAAATAATAAAGCTAAAACTACTAAGAAAACTCTAAAAGACTTTTTCATATATCCTCCCTTAAAGTTAGTAATCATTGAGTGGTAATCTTAACAGTCTATGAACAGTAATGTCAATGCACATTCGTACAATTGCCTTATGTAATCTTATATCTTTGGTGATAAGGCAAAAAAGTTCTTGAGTTTAACTTAGCTTGTACTGTCGTTGTTTATACCATAAATCTTATTAACTATGTAAAGTGGCCGCCTTTTGGCTTCTGTATAAATCCGCCCAATGTACTCACCCATTATTCCCACACTTAGAAGTTGAATTCCCCCGATAAACAGTACTGTGACCATTATGGAGGCGTAACCGGGAACGTCTATCCCTTTAACCAGTGTTTTTATTATCACAAAGGCTGCAAAAAAAAGAGACAGCAAAGCAATGGAAAACCCCGCATAAGTCCAAACCTTAAGCGGTGTTGCACTGAAAAGAGTTATTCCATCTATAGCAAAATTCCAAAGTTTCCAGTAATTCCATTTAGTTTTGCCGGAAAACCTCGGGTCTCTGTCAAAAAATATACCGGTTTGCTTAAAACCCACCCATGCAAAGAGTCCTTTCATAAATCTGGTGTTTTCAGGGATTTTGTTAAGCACGTCAACGACCCGCCTGTCAAGAAGCCTGAAATCACCGGTATCTCTTGGGATGTCTATATCGGTAATGTAATTAATAGTCTTATAAAACATTTTAGCTGTGAGACGTTTCATAAAAGACTCTCCGGAGCGTGAACTTCTGACGGCATAAACAACATCATAGCCTTCATGCCACTTTGCAATCATTGAGGTGATTAACTCCGGTGGGTCCTGCAGGTCACTGTCTATTGGGATGACGGCATTTCCTCTTGAAAAGTTAAGCCCTGCAGTGAGAGCCAGTTCTTTACCAAAATTACGGGAAAGGTCAACAATTGCAATGGCAGGGTTATTTTGTCTCTCCTTCTGAAGTCTCACAAGAGTATCGTCAGAACTTCCATCATTAACACAAATTATCTCGTAACTTAATCCGGTTGACTCAAGAATTGGCACTAACCGCTGAAAGAATACTGCCACATTTGACGATTCGTTGTACATAGGTACCACAACAGATATTTGGCATTCAACTTGATGTATTTTCTCTTGTTCCAACATTTTTCTCCCTAACCGCCATGGTATCATACATACGATAGAGTCTGCTTGTCAATTGCCTGTTTTTTAAGAAATTTTTTCCAGTTAAGACAAAGCAGAGCGTTGAAATATTTATACAGTTTTATGCCGCTAAAGAAATTTATTATCAATAGCCTGACACTTTTTATTTTTAATATGGTTTTGGTATTATATAAATCATGGCCAAAAATGTGTTTATATGTTGTGTTGCTGCTCAAGCTCCCGTTTGTGGCAGGTTTAATGAGTGCAACCTGATGCTTGCACATAACTTTTATTATGGGGTGTAATGTTTCCATAGATGTCCGCCTAATCGGCTCCTCTGGAATTGGAAGGTATATATCTTGCCTTTTAAAAGCAATATCCAACCGTGATGACATCAATCTTACCTTTATCGGCGACAGGGGAAAAATCTATCCTCTTTTAAGTAACCCTGAAAGCCACAGAATAATTCACTACACCGATTCCGTATTCACTATGAGTGAGCAACTATTCATGCTTAGCATGCTTCCTCCGGAATGTAACCTGTTTTTCGCCCCCCATTTTAATGTACCTATTTATCCGTTTAAAACCATTAAACGTGTTGTCACAATTCACGACATGTTTTTGCTTGCACATTTCAACACACTCACTATGAAACAGAAATTATATTCCAAGGTTATGTTAAACACGGCAGCCTCACTCTCAGATAAGATAATCACAGTTTCTGAGTTTTCAAAATCTGAAATAATAAAATACACAAAGCAGCCATCCTCTAAGGTAGTTGCCATACATAACGGAGTGGACAGGGAGGTTTTTAAGCCATGTGAGGATAAGGCAGCTCTGACACAGCTCAAGGAACGGTTAAACCTGCCAGAGAGATTTATTCTCTATGTGGGAAATGTAAAACCACATAAAAATCTGATGAGGTTGCTTAAGGCTTTTGAGATGCTACTGTCCGAACCTGACTTCAAAGACCTGAGGCTTGTTATAGTAGGACAGACGGAGGGGTTCAGAACAGGTGATGATGAATTTCTGAGGGCTGTTAACGAGGATGCACAACTCAGCCGGCATGTTTTAATCAAAGGCATTTTAAGTGATGCTGATTTGCCATATTATTATAACCTTGCTGCCGTGACAGTGCATCCGTCCCTATACGAGGGGTTTGGGCTTCCTCTTGTTGAGGCAATGGCATCCGGTTGTCCTTTGGTCTGTTCAAATATTGCACCCATGCAGGAGGTATGTAAGGGAGCTGCCCTATACTTTGACCCGCTTAAGACTGAAACTATTGCCGAGGGGTTAAGGGAAATGCTTACGAACGAAAAACTCAGGATGCGCATGATTAAGCACGGACTTAAACGCTCTGAGTCCTTTAGCTGGGAGCGAGTCTCAGAGCAGCACGTAAAGGTATTTAAGGAAATAGTCTATACAAACCAAACAAGAGAGTATTAATAGCGTGAAAGTGCTACAGTTTGGAAAGTATTATCCGCCGGCACCACCTGGCGGCATAGAAGTTGTCATGTATAACCTTACCGAGGGAATAAACAAAGAAGGCACAAGGTGTGATGTCCTCTGTTCTAACACCAATGCCACCTATTCTGAGGAAATCTATAACGGCTACAACGTAATCCGTACAAAATCCTACGGAAAGATCCTCTCTACCTCAGTCTCACCCCAGTTGATCTCGAAATTTATAGATATTAACAAAAACTACGACATTATCCACGTGCATTTTCCTGACCCGCTGGCAAACCTTGCTGTTTTGCTTGCCAAACCGAAAAATAAAGTTGTCCTTCATTGGCATAGCGATATTGTAAGACAACGTCTGCTGCTTAAACTCTATGCGCCGGTTATGCACTGGCTTATGAAAAGAGCAGATGCTATAATTACCACAACCCCTACCTACATTACCTGCTCCAGGCATCTTAATCCGTTTGAACATAAGGCTGTGACAATCCCAATCGGAGTGGCAACAGAGCATCTTGCCTCGAACAAAGAGGAGGTTGCAGCCATAAGAAAACTCCATGAGGGTAAGAAAATAATCTTCAGCCTCGGCAGATTGATCTACTACAAGGGGTATGAGCATTTGATTAAAGCTGCCTCAGAGCTTGGGGAGGGCTACTCTGTAATAATAGCCGGAGAGGGCCCGCTTAGAGAGCGTCTTAGCAATATGGTAAAATCAATGGGACTCAGCGACAGGGTTTTTCTGCCCGGACACATTCCCGACCGGCAACTGGGCACATACTATGAGGCCTGTGATTTATTTTGCCTGCCCTCGGTTGAACGCTCGGAGGCTTTTGGAATAGTCATTATTGAAGCCATGTCGTTTGGAAAACCGGTGGTAGCCACAAAACTTGCCGGTGTCGGATGGGTTAACCAGCACGGCGTAACTGGTATAAATGTGGAGCCCGGGGACCCCACCGAACTTTCTCATGCCATTAAGTTGATTCTAAACGGCAAGGAGATGTACAACAGGTTTTCTATTAATTGCAGGGAACGGTTTATGAACTTCTTTACAAGAGAAAAAATGGCACAGTCCGCTGTAAAACTCTACAAAAATTTACTCGGCAGTTAGTTAGGAATTTGCATACTTCCCCTCCTATGAGTGTGGAATTGATATTTTAAACAGTGCTCCGCCGCCTCTGTTTTCTGCCGAAATAGTACCTCTCATGTTGCTCTCTATTATTATTTTTGATATGTAAAGCCCGATTCCTGTGCCGTCTGACTGCTCTTTCGTTGTGAAATAGGCATCAAACACCTTAGAGAGAATATCTTCAGGAATCCCACCCCCGGTATCCTGTATCTCTGTTACCACAGAGTTGCCATCTGTGTTAATTACGATTGAAATTGCACGCTCCCCTGACTTATCTCGTGCTAAGATAGCATCCCGTGAGTTGGATAGTATGTTTAAAATTACGTGCATAAACTCATTACGATACCCTGTAACTGTTAATTTGCCGTTGCCAATGCTCTCAACGGTTATCTTAATAGAGCTGATCTTTATCTGTGACGATAATATCCGTATGACCTCATTTATCGCTTCAACCACATTAAATTCGGTCATTTTTTTAGAAGGCATGAAAAACTTTCTGAAATCGTCTATCGTTTTTGCCATAAACCCTATCTGTCTCATTGACTCCTCTACGTTTATATCAATGTAGTTCTGATTGAGCTGTCCGGCAGAAAAAGTATCTCGTAAATCCTGAACCAGTAGCGCAAATGAGTTCAGTGGTTGTTTCCACTGGTGGGCTATAACTCCAAGCATCTCTCCCATTGTAGCCATCTTTGAGCGGTGAACCAATAACTGCTCATGCTCAAGCCTTTTCTTTGTCTCCTCCTCGACACGTTGCTCTAATATACTGTTAATTCTGGTTAACTCGAATTCCTTTTCAAGTAACTGCTTGTTTTGGTCAATAACCTTTTCGTAAGTAGTCACAAGGAGATTTAAAATCTGACGGCGCTCAGGATTTAATACGTAATTCTTCCCGCCCATCGTTAACTCAATCCCAGTCTTTGGGTCAGATGGGATGTGCTCTGTCTTATACAATTTTATCAACTGCTCTATCCTGCTGATTAAGGATTCCTCTGAGTATGGTTTTATTATGAAGTTATCCGCCCCGCTCTCAAGTCCCTTTATTATATCCTCGGCTGCTGACAGTTGAGTAAGCAGTATTACTGGGATGTTTTTTAGTATGTCATCATTTTTAACCTGTTTGCACATCTCATAGCCATCCATAATTGGCATCTGAACGTCGCTGATTATTATGGCAGGATACGGCTCCTCTTTCAGAAACTCAAGGCCCTCAAGGCCGTTTCTGGCTATCCTCACTTTATACCTGTATCTGAGTAACAGGTTTTTAAGAAACACCGCCTGACTAAGGCTGTCCTCTACTAATAAGACATCTATACCGTCCTTCTGTTCATGTTCTGCCATAATTCGCCCTTTTATTTAGGTAGTGTATTTCTTACACTGCTGTTATCAGCTGTGCTGTTTTAGCGGATTATGCCGCTCTATAACCTCTTTCAATTCTGCGGCTCTTATCGGTTTTGTTACATAATCATCCATACCGGCATCAAGACACCGCTGTCTGTCTTCTTTCATAGCGTGTGCCGTCATTGCTATAACCGGTATGTGACGGGTTGACTCTGTTGACTTTATTATTTTTGTTGCCTCAAAGCCATCCATCACAGGCATTTGAACGTCCATTAAAACCATATCAAACAGTCCTTCACTAAGAATTGCTATCGCCTGTTGGCCATCCTCTGCCTCAGTTATTGAGTAACCGTGTTTTTTCATTATCCCTTTGGCAACGACACGGTTTGTAAGGTTATCATCTACTAAAAGAATGCGAAGAGTTGAAATTGCAGTTGGCACAGGCTCAGTCTTTGGCGCAGCTTTTACTACGTCAGCTTCTGCAGCCGGTTTTTTCAACAGTTCTGTTAAGGTCCTTATGACCTCTTTATACTTTATCGGTTTAATCAAATATGATGAGGCACCGATTTCCCGGCATCTTTCCACATCACCGCTTCTTTGATTAGAATTTAACATCATGACTACCGATGAGGCTGATGTCTTATCATTCAGAATATGCTCAGCCATTTTAAATCCGCCAATTCCGGCAAGCCGTACGTCAACAAACGCTATATCAAATGGGCGTCCGGCAGCTTTGGCAGCCTCCAGCTTTTTAATTGTCTCCTCAGGCCCGTTTGCCTCTGTAACCTCATTGTCGGCACAACTTAGAATGTCTCTGATTAATGTGCAACCTGTGGGATAATTACAGGACACCAGCACTTTGACATTGTTAAAACATGGCTGTTCTATAACCTCACTGACGCCGCTTATGAAAAATTTTGCTGTAAAATGAAATGTGCTGCCCTTGCCCTCAGTGCTCTGAAGCCATATCTCGCCGCCCATCAGCGTCACTAACTGCTTTGAGATGGCAAGGCCAAGGCCAGTGCCCCCATACTTTCTCGTCATTGAGCCGTCAGCCTGGGAAAAGTTTTCAAATATGTACTTAAACTTGGAGGCAGGTATTCCAATACCTGTGTCAGAGACAGTAAAATGCAGCATGACCGAATTCCCGTTATCATACCCAGGCTCCGTGTCCACCTCTACCACTACCTCTCCGGTCTCTGTAAATTTCAGAGCATTACCAACTAAGTTAATAATTATCTGCCCAAGCCGTGCCGGGTCGCCAATTAACTTTAGCGGCACACCGGGTTTTACATGGCTTGTAAGCTCAAGGCCTTTCTTGTAGGCAGATATGGACAGAGGATCGCATATGTTTTCCGTTAGCTCACGCAGATCAAAACTTATCTCCTCAAGCTCCAGTTTGCCGGACTCTATTTTTGAAAAGTCCAGGATGCTGTTTATAATCGTTAGAAGGGAATTGGCTGAATTAAGCACTGTCTCTATGTATTCCTTCTGTTCTGGCTGTAAGTTCGTGTCAAGAACCAGACCGGACATCCCAATAATGGCATTCATAGGCGTTCGGATCTCATGGCTCATGTTAGCCAGAAATTCGCTTTTGGTGCGGTTTGCTACCTCTGAGGCCTCCTTGGCTTTTCTCAGTGTCTCCTCTACCTCTTTACGGCCTGTGATATCTTCATTCACAGACAAATAGTGAGTGATAGTGCCATCGGCATCCCTTATCGGTGACACTGTGATGCTGTTCCAGTAGAAGTTGCCGTCCTTTTTTTTGTTAAGCAGCTCTCCATGCCATGTGCCGCCGGATTTTATCGTATCCCAAAGGTCTGTATAGACCTCAGGTGGAGTCTTTCCAGATTGCAAAAACCTGGGGTTTTTCCCTCTCACCTCTTGCCTGGTATAGCCTGTCATTTCACAGAATCTGGGATTAATAAAATCTATTTTGCCGTCCACATCGGTAATAATCACAGCCACCGGGCTTTGGATTATGGCGCTTGAGAGCTTAATCAACTGCGCCTCGGCACGTTTACACTCCGTTACGTCATTAATAAACCCCTCATAGTACTCCACTTCGCCGGAATCGTTTTTTACCACACGGATGTTTTGCTCTATAATCAGTTCACTGCCGTCTTTCTTTTTCAGATGACACACAAAGTCTTTTATAGAAGTGTTCTCTCTCAGTGCCTCCATAAATTTTTCATAATCCCTGTGTTTAAAATACTGGCACGAGAGGTCCTGGCAAAAGGACAACAGCTCGTCCTTACTTGAGTACCCCAGCATTGTGGTAAAGGCCGGATTTATTGAAAGGAATCTGCCATCGGGGGTAAATCTGTAAAATCCGCTGAAAGTGTTTTCAAAAAGCACTTTGTAGCTCTCCTCGGAGGACTGTAATTCCTTGGTACGCTCACGTACCTTGTTTTCAAGTTCCTCGTTGAGGGTTTTTAACTCAAATTGGGCTTTGATTAGTTCGGTGTTTTTCTGGACGGCATTTTCATACGTGGAAAGAAGCAGGTTCAGGGTTTGCCGTGGATGAGTTTTTATTGTGTAATGTTCACCGAGGAAGTTAATTTTAAGCCCTTCATCCGGGTTGTCGTCCCAACCCTTGTTTTCCTCGGAAAGAAGCGACTCTATACACAAGAGCAGATACTTTTCATCATACGGCTTTGTGATGTAGTAGTCGGCCTCGGACTGAAGCCCTCGTATGATTTCTCTAACGTCTGAAAGCGCAGTAAGTAAAATCACAGGAATATCCGATAATCTCTCTGTGTTTTTTATCTTTTGGCACATTTCATAGCCATCCATGCCTGGCATTGAAATGTCGCTTATGATTAACGAGGGGTTGTGTTTTTCTGCCTTTGCAAACCCGTCAATACCATCCACCGCAGCGACTACGTCATAGCCGACACGCAACAGCACCCGTTTCAGAAGCTCCCTCTGAATGGCGCTGTCTTCAACTATAAGCAATCTGGTTCTATGTAATTGTGACATATCAGACCTTATATACCGGTTTTTTCATTATGCGCAAATTCAACCAACACCTTTGCAATACTGCCAACATCGAGCACGTACTTGGCAGCCCCAAGCCTTATAGCCTGTTCGGGCATCCCAAAGACAATACTGCTTTTTTTGTCCTGAGCAATGGTTATGCCCCCTACCCTGCTTACAGAGAGCAGTCCGTCTGCGCCGTCGCGTCCCATGCCGGTTAAGAGCACACCCATAGCACCTCTCTGATAGCGTTCGGCAAGGGATGCCATTGTCACTGTAACAGACGGTCTGTGGCCATCAACCGGCGGAGCAGAGGTCAGTAAAAATCTGCCCTCGCTGTTAAATGTTAAGTGTTTATGGTCGGGCGCAAAATAAACGGTTGATGGCTGAGGTATTTCATCATTGCGGGCAAGTACCACCTTCACCTTACAGGCCTTATCGAGCCACTCAACAAGACTATCAATAAACCCGTCACTTATATGCTGCACACACACTATGGGCAGGGGAAAATCATGGGGCAGCGCCTTAAGGATGGCTTCAAGAGCCTGCGGGCCTCCAGTAGATGCTCCTATTACAATCATCCTCAGATTTTTGGTTAAGGAAACACTGTGAGCTTTATCTAAACGGGCTGGTACAACGGGAAAAACACCGGCTGCACCCTTTTGTCTCTTTTGTTTACTAAATGGAATCACCCCGGAGAGAATCTTTATCTTACTTATTAACTCGGCTGAAAACTCCCCTGTCTGATCAATTAAAGCACCCTGAGGCTTTGGAAACACGTCGATGGCTCCTGCCTGAAGAAGTTGAAACACATTTTGAGTGTGAGTTTCGCTTACACTGACGCTTACCACTAATGTGGGAAGGGGATGCCGGGCCATCACCTCTTTGGTAAACTCCAGGCCATCCATAACAGGCATGTGAAGGTCTGTACATATTACATCGGGACTCACTCTGGGAATCATCTCAAGCCCCTCTTTGCCGTGCCGGGCTGTGCCCACTACCTCGATTTCATCACTTGTCTCAAGCATCCGTTTAAGAGCCAGCACAGCTACAGGCGAGTCCTCCACGATTAGCACTCTTATACGTTTTTTCAAAGCTTTCATATAATAAGCCTTTTTAGTGTTTCAAGAAACACCTGCTTGTCAAATGCGGGTTTTGTGATGTAGGCATTTGCCCCCACCTCGATTCCACGCTTCATGTCCTCTTCTGAGGACATTGTTGTCACTAATATCACGGGAAGCTCTCTGTATTTAGTATCCATTCTGATATTTTCAGTCAAAGTCAATCCATCCATATTTGGCATTTGAATGTCTGAAATCACGGCATCAAACTCTGCGGTTCTCAACTTATTCAAAGCATCCAGTCCGTCCACACACGCTGTGACCTCATAGCCTGCTCCCTCAAGTATGCGCTTCATCTGAGTCCGTGTCGTAATAGAGTCCTCTGCCATTAAAATACTATGCTGTCTGGACAATGCCTCCGCTTGTTGAAGCGATGCAGAGGTAAAACCGCTGCTCCGTATCGTTTTTAGAATGTCATTCGGATTAAGCACCATGCAAACCTCGCCACTGCCCAGTATCGTAGAGCCCAGCACGTTTCGCACCCGCTTTAATATTCCACCATATGATTTTAACACTATTTCCTGTTCATCTACAAGCACATCTACTAAAACACCAAACATCTGTCCCTCTACCTTAAACATTATACAGGGAAGTTTCTGAGCCAGTGTGTCAGATTTGAGCATTCTACCGGAATCCGCCCGTTCCGTGATTTCAAGGATATCGGTTATATATAAAATGGAGACCGGATTATCCATAAATGTAATGGTCTTTTGGCTTTCTAAGTTATAAACATCCGAGAGTTTTAGCATAAAAGTAGTCATAACAAACTCAATGGGAAGAGCATAGGTGCGGTTACGGGCTATTACCAGAAACACCCTGGTGGATGAGATATTTACCGGTATGCGCAGAGTCATCTTACATCCCTCGTTTGGAACAGAGTCCATCGCGATGCTGCCCTTTAGCCGCTCCAAAGTGGTCTTAACAACGTCCATTCCTATGCCGCGGCCGGAAATATCCGTAACTATCTTATTTGTAGAAAACCCAGGTGCAAAAACGAAATTGTGGATTTCTGCCGTGGTCATTTTATCCATAACTTCACGGCTGACGAGTTTGTTCTTAATAGCGGTCTCTTTTATACTTTCTGTAGCAAGTCCCTGTCCGTCATCAAGCACCTCGATAATCACATTTGTGCTCTCTTTGTAAGCCTTAAGGAGAATCAGTCCGCACTTGTCTTTCCCAAGCCCGGTGCGAACCTCAGGGGGCTCGATTGCGTGGTCTATGGAATTTCTGAGGATATGCATAAGCGGGTCTTTTATTTCCTCAAGTACTCGCTTTTCCGCCGTTGTCTCTCCGCCTTCTACACAGAAGTTTATCTCTTTAGCTTTTTCATTTGCTAAATCTCTTACCATGCGCTTAAACGGGTTAAACACCGTAGAGAGGGGAATAAGCATGAGTTCGTGCGCTCCATGGTCCAGCTGCTGTGATACAAAAGAGATTCTTGCGCCATCTTCATAGAGGGAGTTTTTGAGGTTATTCAGATGTTTATAAAATGCCTCTTGATCGTTTGCCGATTGCACCCTCTGCTGGACGCTTAAGTCAGTGCTGCCGCCTAACTGAGGCAAAATCACTTTTTCCCACATACTTATAGTCTCTTGTATATCATTTATGCGTTGGTTTATTCTGTTTTTTATTACTACAAGTTCGCCTACATGCACCATAAGAGAGTCAAGTTTGTGGGCCTCCACACGTATGGTTTCAATTGAAGAGCGTTTTTCGCTGCTGTCAAGCCAAAGTACAACCCCATCAGCTCGTGAGACATCAGAGGCTCCGGTTTTAGTTTCCTCGGTGTCTTCATAGGGTTGGGGTTCTGAAACCGAAAGCGTCTCTTCTGCCTGAGATAACACCTTTTCAGGCTCATTGACGGGTATAACGGGTTGAGGTTTTGCTGGTGCTGGCGCTTGTGTTGCAGCATCCGGCTCCTTATGAACCGGTTTTACCAAAGCTGTAGTACTAACCCTTTCACCTTTTAACTCCTCTATCACATGTATAATATTTATATTGGAAGTCTCTCCGGTTAAAGCTTCATGAAGCAGCGCTCTTATAACGTCAAGACATTTATAGATGCTGTTTACTGAGGCTGTGGATAGCTTAGTGGTTCCGCGCTTGGCTTTGGATAACATATCCTCAAGCGTGTGGCTTACAAGCTCTATCTTATCCACGCCCATTAGTCTTGCCGAGCCCTTTAGCGAATGAGACTCTCTAAACAGTTCCTCAAGCAACCCGGGCTTATCCGGAGTTTGCTCAAGCACCAGAAGCCCCTCCTCAAGTTTCTGTAAATGCTCCTCTGTTTCCGCTTTAAATATATCTCTTAGTTCGACGTCTTCTATCATGATTAACCTCTAATTTGTAACAGGACAGTCGCCATCCGTCATTGCGAACCCCCAGGGGGTGTGGCAATCGCCGCTTTTCAAAGATAACGGAAAAACAGAGGAGATTACCACGTCGCTAACGCTCCTCGTAATGACGGATAAGAAAACGCTGCTCCACGCCATCACTGGACAACAAATCGGTGCTGTCATCGGCAACAAACCCCAGCCGTCATTGCGAGCGCAGCGTCGCAATCTCCTCTTTTATAAATACGCACTAACTCCCCCATTTTCAAAAATTCCTCAGTTTAAGAATACTCATTTCTCAGACCATCTCCTTAAGCTCTTTTGCCACCTCGTTAAGGTTTTTGATGCCCAGCTTTGTCTGAGTGATTCCTGCTGAGGTTTCCTTGACCCCTCTGTTTATTGAGCTCATTGCATCCACCACCTGTGAAATAGCAGCGGATTGCTGTTGAATGTTCAGAAATATTTGCTGAATGTTCTCGGCTGAGCTTCTTATAACTGTAGTAAGTTTGTTAAACGTTTCTGCAGTGTTTTCGGCAAGTTCCATTTCTTTATCCACAGTTTTTGTGCTTTCCTCAGTTACCATGACAGTGGAATTTGTGGCTTTTTGGATCTCAGCAACAACCTCGGTTATTTCCTCTGCCGATTTTTTACTCTGTTCGGCAAGTTTTCGTATCTCCATAGCAACAACTGAAAATCCTTTTCCGTGCTCACCAGCTCTTACCGCCTCAACTGCAGCGTTCATAGCCAGCATCTTGGTTTCGTTGGCAAAGTCTGACACTACAGCAGCAATACTCTCAATACGGGTGGTTTTTTCGCTAAGCTGAAGAATTTTTGACGCAGTAGCTTCAACCCTTTCCTTTAGCATAGTCATGCCGTAGAGCATTTCATTTATGTTGAGAGAGCCGTCATTTACCATAACCAGCACCTGTCCTGCCCCATCGGAGGCGGTCCGTGCCTGCTCTGAAGATTGTTTAAACGAGGCCGATAGCTCATCCATCGTGGTAGTGGTTTCATTAACAGCTGAGGCTTGCTGGGCTGCAGTTCTTTCGTGTTGCTCCACAGTGCTTGAGATTTCAGTTGTGGAGGATGAGATAGAGGTTATCCCTTTGTTAAGCGGAACACTTAAGGCCCGGCTTATAAAGTAGCTGGCAGCTAAAACGCATATAGCCGTGATTATTCCTAAAATCCACATGAATTTTTTCAGCTCATGTGATGTTACCAGCGCCTGACTCTCAGCCTCCTCTAAAATAATTACCCATTTCAACCCCCCAGCGTTTACCGGAGCATGTGCTATAAGTACCGGTACATTCAAGTAGCTGAGCGCCCCCTTATGGCTGTCTGTGATACCGTTTAATGATTCTTTAACATCAGGAATTTTTACCTGAAGAGTTTCAATTGTGGAGTTGTACCTTTTTATATCATCTGTCACCTTTCTATCAACTCCAAGTTTCTGAAGCGTATTGATAAAAGTGTCCCTCGACTCTATTAAGGCTCTTGAATCTGTCTTCATATGAAAGTCATCTCCAACTAAATAGCACTCCCCTGTGTTACCAAGGCCAACACCTTTCCAGTCCTTGTTGTTAGTCATTATATCATTTACCCGGCCTATAGGCATTTGGAATGCGAGGACGCCTATTTTTTTATCGCCATCAAATATGGGAGCGGCTATAAAACCGGCTGCGGCGTTTTTTGATGGTATATAGTGGTCATAATCCACGATTTTAGTAAAACCCTTTTCTTTGGATTTTATAGCGGCATCAAATGCTTTAGCAAGGTTTGAATCACTATACGGGCCGTTTACTATATTAGTTGCAAAATCCAGCTCTTTCTCTTCAGTATATACAATGTAGCCTTCAGTATCTATTAAAAATATGTCGTAATAACCAAACTTCTTTGCATAGTTGCGAAATATTTTGTGGTATTTCTTATGTACTGCATTATATGTGTTATCGCCCGCTGCAAAGTCCAGTTTGTCCTTGCCGCCAATGGGGTAAGGGTTCCCTGATATATAATCGTTCTGAAGAGCCTTAACTGTTTTTTTCTGCGGCCACCATGATGTTATGATATTATCGGGTAAATCAGGGATGCTGTCTTTTAGTGCCTGATATTGTACCATAAGCTGGTCGTCGTTGTGTTTTTGGTTGGAATCGTATCTGGCTCCGGATTCTTTGTCAACAAGAGAAAATGCACTTGAGAACTCTTTCATAGCATCCACAGTCATTCTGCTTTCGCTAAGTGTAGAAGCCTGAGCAATTATCCTGCTAAAATACTGCTCAACCTGAGATTTTTTAAGCTCTCTCATCCCAACAAGTTTATCAAGGGTCTTTTGAACAAATCTATCCCTTGTCTTTGAGTATGAATAAATTCCAACTGTGGTAAACGGTATCATTCCTATTAATATAAACAGAGCAAACAGCTTCATCTTAAGTGGCATTTTTACATTCATCAAAATTCCTCCTATATTGGTTACAAAATATCATTGACAATTAATGACCCTCTGTATAGAACGTTTTGCAGGTTTAACACCACAATAGCCTTATTATCAAAGAGGGCGGTACACTTAAAAAAACTTTCATTGGCGTGTTTAATTGCTATAGGGAGCTCTTTTTGCTCCGACACCGGCACATATAAAACATCACGAAGCGATTCTATACAAATGCCAAGTGTAAAGTTATCAATTACTACTATAACAGCAGAGTCCATAGCCCTACCGCTGCTTTTGGTCATCCCAAGGGTGTCGCGAATATCTATCAGAGTTACTATCTCACCCCTTAGGTTAATGTTTCCAATCACATGAGAAGGACAGCAGGGCACCTGCCGATAGTCATTAACAGTTACGAACTCTCTTACAACGGTAAGCTCAATGCCAAACAACTCATCTTCAAGTTCTACCACTGCAACAGGCATAAGTGAGCTGCTGTCTTTTTGTTGGTTATTTTTATGAGCTAATGCCACTGCTCTTTTATGAAAAATGGCGGCAGTCTCTGTAGGGGTGCCCGGCGATTGCCCTTCAGATGGAAATAATTCCTCTGCCAAAACCTCCCGCCCCTGGTAGTTGCTGATTACAGCCATCACACGAGAGTCAAAGAGTTTGTGGTGGCTTAAGATCATCAGTATATTTTCATTAATTTTTGCCACGTGCTCTATAAAACCGCTCCGATGCATTATATCATCAGAGTAAAGCGGCGCCTTTTCTATTGAATCTGAGGATACGTCATAAATGTCCATAATTTCATCTACTATGACGCCAATTCGACGTCTGTTGTGGCTAAATACAATAACCTTATCTGTCAAAGCGAACTTATGCCCTTTGCGTCCAAAGCGTTTGTCAATATCTATCAGAGGGATAACGTTTCCCCGGACGTTGATAAGCCCGGCCACGTACTCAGGAGCCTCATCTACGGGTTTAAACTCAGGCAGATGAATGATTTCCCGCACATGCAGCGTATCAACTGCATAGACAAACCTGCCGCAGCGGAAGGCAATATAGGGTATTAAAAATGCCTCTTCTGTCATATTATTCCTTAATCCCGCTTTTGGCTTTCGGTGCTACGTAAGAATTATTCAACTGCACGAGCAGCTCTTTTACAGTCAGGCCGCTATAGAACTCAATTTCAGTATCAGGCGGTAAACTGTCAAGAATACTGAGTGCGTTGTCTTTCAATTTTAGCGCCTTTGCTGTGTCTCCTGTGTGCTCGTAAATAGCGCTTAGCTCAAGATACGCCGCAATACAGCCGGAGTTAAGATAGATAACCCGCTTAAGCATATCCTTTCCCTCCTCAAGGTTGCCGTACTCAGCGGCAATATGAGCAAGCAGATAATACGGGCGTATATCAAGCGGATTTATGGCAATAGCCTCTTTACAGACAGCGGCTGCGTTTGTAAGATCTCCGGTATTAGCGTAAGCTTCGGCCAGGAGTGCGTATGCGTCAGATTGTTTAGGGTTGTCAATTAGAAAAAATCTCATTTTCTCTATAACCTGTGGGTACTTACCGTCTTTTAACAGAGCCTTAGCCTCGTCAACAAGCACTGAGGGAGAGGGACGAACGGCAGCCGCCCTTTTAATTGCGCTCTTTTGCGGCGTGGCGTAAGTAGAAGGTGTCTTATGAGAGTGGTGCTTTTCTGATTTTTTAACCGGTATATGCTGAACCGGTATGATTTGAGGAGGTAAAAAACTAACCAGAGGCTCAGTGTGTCTTTTGTGTACTTTGTCACTGCGCCTGAAAATAGTTGAATCAGGGTAGGCAATCGGCATAAGGTCATGGTGTGGCACAGCTTGAAGCTCGGCGTGGCCGGTTAGCAGATAACCGCCGTCTCTGAGGCTCTTTGTCAACTTATTAAGCGCAATCGTTATATTTTCAGGTTGAAAATAAATAAACACATTCCGGCATATGATTAAATCCATGTCATAAATGCCGGAAATAATATCGGGGTAGTTGTCTTTAATCAGGTTACCCTGTTTAAAGGTAACCATACGGCGAATACGCGGCTCTATTTCGTAATGGCCTTTTCGCCTTATAAAATAAGTGGCAATTACATCTTTAGGCACCATGCGGAAAGACCAATCGCTAAAGATGCCTTTTGCCGCTTTATCTAAGGCACTTTCATTAATGTCGGTGCCGATAACTGTTATATCCCACATGTGAATATCAGGTATAAGCTCGTTAATTACAATGGCAAGGGAGTATGGCTCCTCTCCGGTTGAGCAACCGGCGCTCCATAGCCGGAGGGTACGTTTTTCCTTGTTATACTCTATAAGTTCTTTCAAAATAGTGTTTCTAAGCAATGAAAACTGCCCCTTATCCCGAAAGAAAAAACTCTCACCCGTGGTAATTTTCTGATAAAGGACTCTCCACTCGTGCCTGCTTTCCGGGGAGTCTGTTGCAAGAAATGCACAGTAATCGTCCGACGACTGTAAAGACACGTGCCTCAGCCTTGAGTGTATTGTGGCATTTAAGTCTTTCTCATCAACGTGCAGGCCGGTATGAGCCGAAATGAAGCTCTGAATGTTTGTTAAAGACGGACTCTCCATAATTCAAAATTGTCTCATGAAAAACTCATCATTGCGCCCTCATGACCACCTATGGTAACGGACCCTCCGTATTCAACATTTTGAGACACATATAAATTATACAACAAAGACTCTAATATTATAAAGTTAAAAAAGAGCCCTGCTCACAAAGCAAGGCCCTTTTTGTTACAATAACAAAATAAGAACTTGCAGTTACTTAAAAGGATTTGGAATATTGATGTCTGGAATATTGATGTTTACGCCGGATGCAGTAGTGGTTGTGGTAGTTGTAGGCTCAGCAACCGGTGCTTGTCCATAGCTTCTTATTCTGTCAAGCGCGACCCACTCATCCGTTGACTTGTCGTAGCCGTCATAGTGGATATATGTTTGATCTCCCTGTGCTTTAAGCACTGTGGCAGCGTACCACGTCCCATTCGAAAATACCTCAACCTTATCACCCCTCATAAAGCTACTGGTTACGTTTGAAGAGGCCGGAGTTGTAGTTTCAGCTCCTCCGTTGCTTCTTATCCTGTCAAGCCCAACCCACTCATCCCATGACTTGCTGTAGCCGTCATAGTGAATATACGTGAGCTCTCCCTTTGCTTTAAGCACTGTTGCAGTGTACCAGGTGCCTTTCCACAGCACCTCTACTTTGTCGCCCTTGATAAAGGCCTCTGACACAACTACAAAACCCAGAGCGAGTGTCAGTGTTAACAATAAAACAAAAAGCCTGGAACCAAAACGTCTCCTCTTACCCATTGAAACCTCCTTGCTGTTAATTTTTTGATTAAGTGAAACTGCTGACTTGCGACATTATACATCATTCAGGTAAATAAAAACTTGATTTTTTACTTAATTATATGTTTTACTGTGACAAAAGATATTGTTAGTTTTATTGGTAACTTTTGTAATACTTTAATGGAGGAAAGTAATGAAAAGTCTGTCTATGGTAACCAGAACATTAGTACCGATTCTTTTAGCTGCAGCCGCTGTATTAATAACTATTGTCATGTTAACTATTATAATGTCAAGGGATATTGTTCTGGATGAGATAAAAAACGGAGCAATTAAAGGATACAAGGATACTGTTTTAAATGCCCTTACAACTATGATGATAACCGGTAGTATCAAAGACGGTAAGAAGCCGTTTATTGAGCAGATGCAAGGCAGTGTAAAAATAAAAATACTGAGAAGTGAAGCACTCGACAAAGACTACGGTAAGGGAGAGCCGGATCAGTATTCAGCAGATAACGTTGAAGCTGAGGTTCTCAAAAGCGGCAAAGAACGCACAATTATAGAAGGCAATACCGTGCGGGGATTGTACCCGTATATTGCAAGTAAGAACTTTATGGGGCGTGATTGTCTAACCTGCCACAATGTCAAAGAGGGAGATGTGCTCGCTGTAGTCAGTCTTAGTGTATCTATGGCTAAATCAGTAGAAAGTATCAAACGGCTCAAATATATTTTTATCACGGCAGGCCTGTTGGGTTTGCTGATTATAACGGTAATTTTCATTTATACCTTTAAGAAAACTCATAAGCCTTTGGTTGAACTGTCAAAGGAACTTCTTGCGATGTCAAACGGAGATTTAAATGTGCATTTTGACTACAACACAAAAGATGAGATAGGGTTACTGTCACAAGGATTTAACCAGATGGTAACCAATTTAAGTGAGCTGGTAGTAAAGATAAGAACGGCTGCCGATTACGTATCTTCATGCAGCGGGGAGCTAAGTGACAATGCACAGCAAATAGCAGATGGCTCAACGCAGCAGGCGGCCTCCGTGCAGGAGACCTCGGCTTCAGTGGAACAGATGACCAGCAGTATCAGACAGAGTTCGGACAATGCCGTGCAGACGGAAAAACTGGCTATGAAATCCGCACGGGATGCTACAGAGAGTGGGACATCTGTGACGGAGGCGGTTGGGGCCATGAAAGACATTGCCGGTAAGGTATCAATTATAGAGGAAATTGCCAGACAAACTAATTTATTAGCCCTCAACGCCGCCATAGAGGCAGCGCGTGCCGGCGAGCAAGGTAAGGGTTTTGCCGTAGTAGCCTCAGAGGTAAGAAAACTTGCGGAACGCTCGCAGAAATCAGCCGGCGAAATAACCCACATATCGGCAACGACCGTAACAATAGCCGAGAAGGCAGGGGGTATGCTGAATAGTTTGGTACCCGATATTCAAAAAACTTCTGAGCTTGTACAAGAGATAACTGCAGCAAGTCAAGAGCAAAGTACCGGTGCTGAGCAGATAAATAAAGCCATTGGGCAGCTTGATGAGGTAATACAGCGAAACGCCTCGGCAGCAGAAGAGCTGGCATCAACTGCTGAGGAATTAAATGCACAAGCGATAGAACTTCAAGAGGCAATAGGTTTCTTTAAGACCGGTGAGACTAACACATCAGCAAAAGGGCGTAGTACTAAGGCTGGTAAGAAATTGCTGTCAAGGTAAGGTAAATAGTTCCGGTGCGTTTGTGGACTGATTACTTATTTAACAAACGTGCCGGAACACAAAATATATTCAACGTAGTATTATAATAAACCTTAAAACTTCATAGAAACCGTATAATTTAACTTAACCTCGCCGTCTTTAGGTACGTCAATGGCAAACTCCAGAAGGTTGCTTTCAGCTTTTTTGTAAGCGTGGGAATTGTTGAGGACTTTCCACTCTCCGGGAACCGGTTCCAACACCCGAACTCTTACGTCTTCTTTTTTATGATTTTTCAAGACGATTTCAAACGATGCCTCATAGGTGTCCCACTCCAGCTTTTTCCAGTCAGTCTGTTTATGCTGCCCTGTTATGTCAAAGGCATCTCCCATCTTGATTCTGATTTTTTCGTCCTTTGGTGTATGATCAACTGTGTCCTCTCCGATAAACTGTAACGCACCCTCGCTATCGGCCTTATACACCCTTACTGTGCCCTTAGGAATGGGAATTCCAAGGTTATTGTCCTTACGGTTATCAATTTCAACATATACACCGACTTTCTCTTTGGGAATATTGTCACGGTAAACACTTCTGAAATAATACGGCTGTCCACGAAAAACAAAATCCTTATGCACAACCAGATTGTCCTCCTTCAAAAGCCGTATCTGCTTGATCTGGTTGTTTTTTATAGTTGATGGCCTGTTAAGAGTGTAGATATGGTATTCAAAAAACCCCTCCTCTTTGAATGATTGTTGGGCAGGTGCCGCAGCAACAGGCATAGACTTATAAGCTGCGGCGTCTCTGTAGGCATTTTCTATAACACGGTTAACATCACCGGCAACGAGTTTCAACTTTGCGCCAGCATAGTTAGCCCCGCTTTTGTTTTCAATTGTAACCCAGCCGGTTAAGTCAGCTCGCGTATCTTTTTGGTTTAACAAAAGAACATAGTCGGCACGCCAGTTTATTCCGTTTGTCAGATAAGTAACATCAACTTTTTGCTCAGAAGTGCCTTCATTGTTCAAAAGCCACTGAAGTGTGGGTTTAGCAATAAGGTTTTCAGGCAGTTTTGGGAAAATTATCCGCCCTGGATGATTATAAGTTATCTCATCCCCAATTTTAAACACCGCCGCACCATTATTGTTTGAAAGCACGGTAGCCTTTACTACCTCCTCTTTGTCATTGTAGTAATTTTTCTGGTAGAGCTTAACCTCTTTGCCAACATACTTATCAAGCAGCTTTTGAGGAGTAAGAAGGTCATACTCATAGTTCTGTTCAAGAACGCTGAGGACTTTCTCTCCGGCCAGTGCATGGATGCTTACGCTTTGAGGGATTATATCGGCTGCCACATCCATATAACTTAAAAGCACCCTACCCGTGGGTAACTTTAAAACACGCTCCTCTTTAACCAGCCCAATATTTACATTATAAACCGTAAGAGCTACTGACTTCTGATCGGAGGCGGTAGAAGATGACTGAACACCCTCCGTTTCGGCATGGGCTATTACTGATGTGGCCAAAATAAAAGCAACAGCAATAACGAAAAGCTTCATTGTTCTGTTTATCAACCAGCTATTTCAAGTGCTGAAAAGAAATAAGGGATTTCAAAAGATGCGGACTCCTCCGAATCAGAGCCGTGAACGATGTTTCTTTCAACATTATCAGCAAAATCAGCCCTTATAGTGCCGGCTGCTGCATCTTTAGGGTTAGTAGCCCCCATCAACTCACGCACCTTATCTATCACTCCGTTTCCCTCAATCACCATAACCACAACCGGCCCCTCGGACATAAATGTGGTCAGCTCACCGTAAAACGGTCTTGCATTATGCACTATATAAAACCCCTCGGCTTCTCTTATTGACAAGTGTTTCATTTTAAGCGCAACTATTTTAAATCCCTGTTTTTCAAACCGTCCGATTACCTCTCCTATCAAGTTTTTCTTAACCCCGTCCGGTTTAACAATTGAAAGCGTTCTTTGCATCTGTAATCTCCTTTATATTTATATTTAATTTATGGTATCTAAGTTATTGATTTTACAAGATTTTTAACTGCATTGACAGATTTCATAAAAGCGTTCTTTTCATCCTCGTTAAGGTTAATTTCGATAATTGCTTCTACTCCGTTTTTACCCAGCACTGCAGGAACTCCGGCATACACGTGATCTACCCCGTATTGTCCCTCAAGACAGCATGAAACAGGAAGCACCTTTCTTTCATCCAGTAGAATTGATTTAACCATTTCATAAATTGATGCGGCAGGCGCATAGTAGGCGCTTCCGGTCTTAAGCAGCGCCACGATTTCAGCCCCGCCATTTCGGGTTCGTTCTACAATTGCGTCAATTTTTTCTTTAGATAATAATTCCGTAACCGGTATTCCCCTTACTGTGCTAAATCTGGGAAGCGGCACCATCTGATCCCCATGGCCACCCATTAGCATAGAGCTTATAACCTCAGGCGATACTTTAAGTTCTGCAGCAACAAACGAGCAAAACCTCGCTGCATCTAAAACCCCTCCCATGCCCATTACCCGATTAGAGTTAAAACCGGTTGTCTTAAGCACAAGGTGCGCCATCACGTCCATCGGGTTTGTTACCACGATAACGACAGAGTCCGGCGCATGTTTTAAAATCTCTGCGGCAGCGCCGCTTATGATTCCGGCATTAATTTTAAGCAGATCATCTCTGGACATGCCTGGTTTTCTGGCCATTCCGGCTGTTACAACTATGACGTCAGAGCCTCTAATTGCCGCATAATCATTTGTGCCAATAATAGTGGCTGAGGAATTCCAAAGCGGACAGGCCTCAGCAATATCAAGGGCTTTCCCTTGCGGCATTCCGTCAACAATATCAAAGAGCACTACATCACAAAGCCCTCCCATAGCAAGCAACTGAGCCGATGTTGCCCCAACATTACCGGCACCTATTACGGATACTTTTTGTTTTTTCATCTTTTCACCAACTTTATTATTAAAATTACGATTAGTGCGGCTATTATAACTGAAACCCCTATGATATGAAAAGACTTCTCAATTCTGGATTTAATCCCGGGGCCAAAATAATAAAATGGTGCAACAAGAATAAAAAACTTTGCGCTTCTGCCTAAAATGGACGCTATTGTAAAAACAAGGATGTCGCCTCTGAAAAATCCGGCAGCTATGGTAAAAATTTTGTAAGGGACAGGGGTCAGAGCCGCCATAAAAATCACCCAGGCCTCATGGTTGTGATACGTAAGGCGCACTGATTCAAACTTCTCATGTGTCATGTAATGGAAAACAATTTTCTGTCCGATACTCCAAAACTCAAGCCCAATAAGATAACCAAAGAGCCCTCCAAGCACAGACGATATTGAGCAGACAAAAGCATAGTAAAATGCTTTTTTGTGGCGGGAAAGGCACAGTGGAAAAAGGATAACCTCCGGCATAATCGGTAAAAACGCGGATTCGGCAAAAGACAGGATAAACAGCGCAGGCACTGCGTATGAGGTGTAAGCCCAGTGCAGAACCCAATCATAGAATTTCTTTAAAAACTTCAAAATTAGTTTAAATTAGAGACTGTTACTTTAATAACATCTTTAAGTTTTTTAAGCGGTACTGGGTCATCAATAAGCTTTCCAACCGGATTAACCGATGACGCCGCTCTGGGTTCATCGCCAACACTAACAGGAGTGGGGCCAAAGAATATGCACAGTGCGCTGCCCACAGGCCACACAGCAAGCTCTCCAATTTCCATGACGACCTTTGCGCCCGATTCCTGCTCCACCCTGATGCCGCAATCCCCGTAGTACTCGTCCCCCCACCGGCTCATAGAAAATTGAAGCGGCAGCAAGGATTTTAATTTTTTTGCCGTCTCGGTGTCATTAAGCTCTGCCGTTAGTACCAAATCGCCTGTTGTTATCAATATCTTATCTGACATATCTTCATGCTCCTATTTAAGTGGTTTTTCAAAATTAACCCCTGCTGTAGATATTAAGATATCATGGCACGTCTTGTCAAAAATAAGTAGATTCAAAAAGGTAAATTAAGTAAGGGAAAGGCACTGCCTTTCCCTTAAACCCTATCCGCACGGGGAAATGATTTCCCCGTGACCCCTCGGTTTTCAGTTAACGATTAAGAGGTTTTATTTTAATGTTGTTTCATTGTCTTTGTTGGTAAAGAATTTTTTAACCGGCGTTCCGCCGCTTAAAAAGTCTTAATACGAGCTCTGCCCGCACAACATATGAGCAGATTAAAAGATTTAAACGCTTTAAAGTTAACTCCACTAAACTGTTTCTTTCAGCTAAGGATATATTAAAAGAACTGGATTACTGCTCTACATCGGGTCACTGATCCCTGAGAATGACAAAGAAGTGGATGTTTTTTCTGTCATTCTCTTTTAAGCCATTCCCTTGCTTTCATGATATTTTTCATAGATAACCTTCCCATTTTTATCTGCCTCATAGTAAATCAGATATGGGTCATCTTTAAGCTCAGCAAATCTGTCAAGGTCTAATGCTAAAACATCAACAGGAGCTCCGATATTTCTAAAATGCAGATATATATTTTGCACTAACTTTCTCTGGTTCTTTAGATTTTTCTTCAAAACAAGAAGATCATAATCACTACCAGCATTATTTGTGCCTGCGGTGTAAGAACCAAAAAGGATTATCTTGTCAGGTCTTGCCACCTGAACTATCGTCCTTACAGCATTTGCAAGCGGTGAGGGAATCCCTTCACTACATACCATCCCTTCAGTTTTGTCTAACCCTTTAATCATCTCAAAATCCACTCAGCTCTAATCATGATTTAGTATAACAGTTCGGAATTAAAATGACACATCAAAAATCACCGATAACCTGGAATAGTACTCTAACTCCTGCGTTCCTTACCAACCTTCTGTAAAACATCGGGACACTTCTTTCCCATATTTTTTATTATTTCATTAGCTACGGTTCTATTATCATTGCTTCTAACCCACTCCATACCTTTCAACACAGCTTTTGACATTTGAGGACTTTCACACGCCATTTTGCTTCTCACATGTATAAACTCGGTCAAATTGTCGTTCTTTTGTAGTAATGCGACAAGTTCGTTTTTATCTTTTTATTTAAATTTTGCACATCTTTATTTTGCGAGTTTAATATTGTTTTTAACAGATTCAAAAGATGAAGTACGTTCTATTTTTGTCAGATTATCATAATCTAAATTGTTTTCTATGTCTAAAAAACTAATGTTGTCATAATATATGCCTTTAAGAACAGTATATGTCAAATCTGCACATTTTACCGAAGCTCCTTTTAAATAAGCCCCTTGTAAGTTAGCACTGTAAAAATTTGCTCTCTCTAATTTTGCTTCTCTGAAATCAGCATTCAAAAACACTGTTTTTGCGAAATCACCAAATCTTAAGTCTCGTCCCTTTAAATCAATCCCCTGGGAATAATCACGTTCGGCATCCTCTTTTGTCTTGTTATAGGAAAGATAACGGACAATAATAGTGTCACTAACTTCTTTAAGAAGGAATTTTACTTCTGGTACTTCAAGATTGCGGTGGATTATCTTGCTTATTATAATATTATCAAGTGTTGTGTTATCAAATTTCTTTATCCTTATTTTTTTTATTGGCCCTATAGAAGTTAACGGAAATTTCTCATGGGACTGTTCATTTTCGTTTTCAGGGTTTTCCGCCCATTTATAAACTTTTTTAGCGTGAAAGAAAATATTTAATAAGATTAATAATTTTTAAAACTTTTTTCTTGTCTTCTTTTACCCACCACTCTAAGTCCTCAAGCGCATGAGGGTCAAACACCAAGCTTCTCAAAAACAACCTCTACAGGAATACTCTCAATGCGTTCCCTTGACTTTTTAAGCCTTTCCCGCATGGTATTGCTCTTTAGAAGATAGGCTGTCTCCTTTTCAGATTCAATCTCACGCCATAAATCTATAGGAACTATGACCCCACTTACTTTTCCTGTTTTGTCTGATATGTACTGAATATCCGCATCGTTCATACAAACTCCTCTATTCTGATATTGTTTATATTATAACAAAAAAGCTATATTACAGATTGTTCAAACGATAGAGTATTTTTTTTTATAATCATTTATAATATTAAGAATAATGATTTCACAATATTTATCTGAAGTGAGACTTACTGATTGAAAACAATAATACTTCTGACAGTATCGAACGTATTTATGACTTTTGCATGGTATGGTCATCTTAAGTACAGAGGAAGCCCGCTTTTTAAAGTTATCTTAATAAGTTGGTTTATTGCTTTTGTTGAGTATTGTTTTCAGGTGCCAGCTAACCGGATTGGATATGGACAGTACACTGGCGCACAACTTAAGACCATTCAAGAGGTGATAACTCTGGTGGTTTTTTGCGTTTTTTCCATTTTCTACCTGAAAGAAGACCTGAGGTGGAATTACATAGTGGGGTTTTTCTTCATACTGGCCGCAGTGTTTTTTGTTTTCAAGAAATGGTAAACAACTTTTCTCGTTAACCTGTCGTTTTAAGGTTAATTAATATTCAGTCAACTGTCCGATACAAAAATTACTCACTAAAAACCCTTTCTCTGTCAGCGTTATTATATTACCGTTGATTTCAATGAGTCCGGCGTTTAATAATTCTACCGCAACTTTGGGAATGTTTTCAAAATGTACTCCGTAAGTGGTTCGCAGTCCCAAAAAAATTCTCTCTCTTTCCGCCTCACTTTCTGTCACTATAAGCTCATCTACAATTGGCAGTGTTCCGTTACTAATAGCCTCAGTGTAAGAGTTTATGTTTGCAGCATTTGAATATCTTTTAATTACGCCATCTGCTGCAATGTGCGAATGTGCAGCGGCTCCAAATCCGGTATAAAACCCACGTCTCCAGTAGTTTAAATTATGCTGACACTGCCTGTCTCTGAGCGCATAGTTGGATATTTCATAATGGCTGTATCCCGCTTTTTTAAGCGTTTTAATTAAAAACTCATACATCTCTATTGTAGTGTCTTCATCTGTAATCTGTATCTTTCCGGCTTTGATATCCTCCCATAGCGGCGTGTGCTCCTCCGGAGTCAGCTCATAAGCCGATATGTGGGCGGGATTATAGCTTAGTGCTTCTTTTACCGTATCCTGCCATACAGCCATACTTTGCCCCGGAATTGCATACATTAAATCCAGCGAAAAATTCGGATAAATTGCGCTAACCCTGCGGATTGCCTCCCGTGCATCAGCTGCGCTATGAAGTCTGCCCAATGATTTTAATACATCATCACAGAATGATTGAACTCCAAGGCTTATCCTGTTTACTCCGAGTTGTCTCAGCAAAAGTAGATTGTCATAATCGCCTTGAATAGTTACCGGATTTGCCTCAACTGTGATTTCAGCATCGGGATGTATTTCGAAATTATCATAAAACGTACGTATAACGGCTGAGAATGATTCGTTTGATAAAACTGTCGGCGTGCCTCCGCCAAAATAGAGTGTGCGGATCTGTGTTATTTCACCACGGCGCATATGTATTTCCCGTATCAGCGCATTAATATATAACCGTTCTGATTCTACGTTTTGAGGAATCGAATAAAAATCGCAGTACCGGCATTTTCTGAGACAAAAAGGAATATGTACATATATGAAGCTCTCTTTGGTTTCCATAAGCATATGTTACTTTACTAAAATCCAAGTATTAATTTATTTCCGCCAGGACCTATTGTGCTGTTATCCTCGCAAAGAAGTCCGGCTAAATTACGTCTGGGGCTTGTGGTTCCCTGAAAACAGCTTACAACCACAGTCTTACAATTTAATCCCGTCCCTGATGAGTAAAATGTAAGCATTCCACCGTAAGAAGTAGCGCTCCCAAGCTCTGATGACAGCCCTACGGTATCATTCCCAAAGTATATGTACTCACCGTTAAATGTCATCAATTTTGACATTTTAGCATAGAGCATAGTTGTGGGGAATTCCTTTAATGCGCCGGTTGGAGTTCCGTCAGAGTTTGCTCCCATCGCAAAATACAGTGCTGTAACATTATCTGTCGAAACATTAGATATCTCACAGTAGGTTACATTGTTTGTATTAGTGTGGAGATATGGCAGCGAATATGTGACTGTTGCTCTGCTGTTTGAAACTATTGTACCTGAGTTTACAGTTGTGGTTGTTGTGGAGGCAGTAGTTGTCGTTGAAGTACTGTTTGACGATGAGTCTTTCACCGCATAAAGATATGTATCGTCCGAGCTGAAATACAGTGTGCCGTCAGCTCCTATTGCCGGACAGTTTTCCACAATGCTTGCTGACGTTGAATAGATCCAACGAAGAGTTCCGTCTGATTTAAGGGCATACATTTTTCCATCCACCGACCCCATATAAACAGTTGAGTCAGCGCCGATAACAGGAGCTGTCAGAACCCCATATTGCGGACCTGTAGGATCAATATTCGTCCCTGTCTGGTACGACCACAAGGTACTGCCAGTGCTGGCACTTAGTGCATAAATCTTACCATCTACCCCTGTACCCGTATAAATAATGCCCGATGAGGAAAGGGCTGGTGTTAAATACTCTGCAGTACCATCAGCCGATTGCCACAACTGTGTCCCATCTGGTTGAAACGCATGAACCCGCTTATTGCCGCAAACATAGATAGTCCCGTCTTGTCCAACCACAGCGCCACTGGCTCTGACAGGATCTATGTTTTTACTCCATTTGAGAGTGCCGCTTGCGGAGTTCAACGCATAAAGAGTCCCATCAGTTTGATCGTGTGGGTCTCCGGCTCCCACATACACACTAAGTCCGTCGGGGCTTAATGTAGGGGAGGCAAGTGGAGCTATGGAGCCAGAGGTCTTATATTTCCACTTAAGGGTACCGTCGGGATTCACAGCATAGACATATGTATCCCGCGAACCGATGTACAAGGTGCCATCGCCTCCTATGCAAGGTTCCCCATAAATATTTTCTGTTGCCTCGGAAAAAGTCCACTTTGAACTACCGGCAGATGTAAAAGCGTAAAGAGTTGTTCCCCCAACGGCATATACAGTGCCATCAGTGGCAACTGCAGTTGCTCCGTCACCACTTAGAGTAGCGCTCCATATCAGCTGCCCTGTTTCTGTACTCAGTGCAAGTAATTGATTATTAGCAAAATTAGCATATATTGTTTGTCCATCATTGCTTATGCTTGGAGTGTTGGGCGACATGCTTGTATTAGAACCGCTGGTACTTCTGTAACTCCATTTCAAAGTATTTGTTTGCGGTCCGTTATAAGCACTCTGCCCTGTATGCTGTGCATCGTGATGAAACATAGGCCATGGGCTTACTGAACCACTATATGTTACTTCTGCATAAAAGATACATAGACAGCATAAAAAAGATACTAATTTAGATTTCATTTAATTGACCCCCCTTTAATATCCTGTTATCATTCTCATTTTGGTTAAACACTCCACCTTTCTGTTAAGTTGCCAAAAAAAACTTCCTCATGTTACAGTATATACCAAAAGTGTGGGCTAAAGAGCATATGAGGGACAAGAGTATGGATTTCAAGTATATAGAGTATTCAGATTTTTTTTATCAGACCAATCATAAGACGGCAACCCCTCTTGAGCGTACCGGTAAATTTGTTCAGTTAACAAATGAAACCACCGAGTTTGTTGTCTTCTCTCCTAAAGACTATACCACCTACCATGCCGATATACTGGTGATTTTCTGTAAGCAGCAGGAAATTGCGCACACCCATAATGCGGCTGATAAGTATCTGGAAATTGCGGATACCGGTTGGAAAATCATAGGGGGCGGGTCGTGGAAAATAGATGAGAACGAAAAACTTCTTGTTCTTTGGGGTTTCTCCCAGGCGTATGGCAAATTTAACCCTGAGGGACTTAAAGAAAAACTCGCCACAGTCAACGTCCTTACCGGCTTCACCATTCAAATAGATGGTAAGTGAAGCAGGAGGCTAACACTATGAAAAAGAAACTCATTATTTCAACTCTTGTAAGCGGGCTGCTTTTTTTTGCCTACTTTTACATCGAGCTGCGTATGCCTGTCAGGTTTGCAAAGGATGAGGTTGAGGTTTATATTGCAAAAGGGACATCCTTTAAAGGTGCTGTCAATAAACTTGTCAACGAAGGGGTTTTAAGAAGATTTTCGTTGATCTATTTTGCCGGTAAATTTAAGGGATTTGACCGGCGTATGAAGGTTGGTTTTTATAAGTTTAAGAGCGGACAGTCTCCGCTTTCTATAATAGAGACGTTAGGGTTGGGAGATACGGTTAAAATAAAGGTCAGCGTGGTGCCGGGTGAGACTCTAAGAGATATAGCCCGTAAGTTTGGCGAGGTTAACAAAACCGAGGAAATAAAGGATAGCACAAAGCTGAGTGAGGATTTTTTAAAGCAGTCAAATGACACCGATCTTCTCAAAAGTTTAAATGTAAAAGCACCGTCTCTTGAAGGCTATCTGTATCCTGACACGTATGTGATAGAAAAGGGCATATCCTCAAAAGATGCGTTAAATACAATGGTAAGCAATCTGAGGAAACACTATCCACCGGACTTTAAGGAAAAAGCATCAGCCATTGGAATGACGGAAAATCAAGTTCTGACACTGGCCTCTATAATAGAGAAAGAGGCAAAACTTGACAGCGAGCGTTTTCAGATTTCAGCCGTCTATCAGAACAGGTTAAAGATGCAGATGCAACTACAAGCCGACCCCACGGCCATCTACGGAGTGAAAAGTTACAAAGAGGGGGTAACTAAAAGCGATCTGAAAAATGTTACACCTTATAATACTTACAAAATTTACGGACTCCCTCCAGGACCAATAGCGATGCCCAATCAAAGATCAATACAGGCAGCCCTTGAGCCTGCCGATGTGCCATACTTATACTTTGTAGCCAAAGGAGACGGCTCTCACAGGTTTTCAGAGACTTATGAGGAACACCTGATAAATGTTGATAAATACAGAAACACAATTAATAAATCAGCTGCTGAAGCTACTCAGATAGAACCTGCTCCTGATACTAAAAAACAACAGCATATGAAAATTACAAAAAAACGAAAAACTGGTAAGGTTCACAGTAAGAAGAAGATAAGTAAAAAGTCAGCTCATAAACGGAAAAGACGATAATGTTAAAAAGGGCAAAAACCAGACAGATCCACCTCTCTAATGTGACAATAGGCGGGGACGCTCCCGTATCAGTGCAATCAATGACAAAGACCAGAACCACCGATATTGAGGGCACGGCATATCAGATTAATTCCCTTGAAATAGCAGGCTGTGAGCTGATCCGTCTTGCCGTTCCTAACATGGATGCGGCACTTTGCTTAGGGAAAATAAAGGCGCAAATCCACATTCCTATGATTGCCGATATACATTTTGACTGGAAACTGGCACTTGAGGCTGTGGCACAGGGGATGGACGGGTTGCGGATAAACCCGGGAAATATAGGGCCATTGTGGAAAGTAAAAGAGGTAGTCACAGCGTGTAAAGACAACGGCATTCCTATTCGTATAGGTGTAAACGGAGGATCGCTTCAAAAAGATATACTGGCTAAGTATGGGCATCCCACACCGGAGGCAATAGTGGAAAGCGCCGAGCGCCACATTGAAATACTTTACGACATGGATTTTAAGGAAATAAAAGTATCCCTTAAGGCATCAAACGTGCCAATTACAATAGAAGCCTACAGATTGTTCAGCAGCCGGCACGACATTCCGCTTCACATAGGAATTTCAGAGGCCGGAATACCGGAAACCGGAATAATAAAAAGCGCCGTCGGTCTTGGCGCACTCCTGTATGAAGGAATTGGGGATACGATGAGGGTGTCTCTGACAAGTGAGCCTGAGGAGGAGGTACGTGTGGCGTATGAGATATTAAAATCTCTGGGGATACGGCAACGGGGTATAAATTTCATATCGTGCCCGACCTGTGGCCGCACGCGCGTTAATCTGGTAAAACTCGCACATGAGGCGTCAGAGCGTCTAAAGGCAGTGCAAAGCACCGTAACAGTGGCAATAATGGGCTGTGAGGTAAATGGCCCTGGTGAGGCCAAAGAGGCCGACTACGGGATAGCTAGCGGCAGCGGCGAGGGACTGCTGTTTAAAAAAGGTACTGTTGTCAGAAAGGTAAAAGAGTCCGATTTGATTACCGCTCTCATTGATTTGATTAATGAAGAGATAAATTGACTTTTTAGTAAATCTATACAACGTCTTGCATGGATTTTATCATGAGAGTGGGAAGTTTACGCTTTTCGGCCTCAAAATGACTAATTACATCATCAACAACCTCACATAGTTCAGAGTACAATTTTACAGGATTATCCCCATGGATACAGGTAATCAAATCAGGACACCTTCCAATATATGTTTGATCCTCATCACTCCATTCAACCCACTTATGGTACATATCAGTTGCCTTTTTCATTCTAATGCCAACTTTTCTATGCAATATGCGTCTTCAATCCAAATGACAGCGGCTTTTCCTCATTTAGCGTACTAACATTCATGATGGAAAACCCAATAATATTTCCTGCGCTGTCAACCTTTTCCATTACGGCGTCATTGTCAGTCTCTCTGAAGTAACCAACCTCCTGCTTAAAGACAACCTCAAGATAATCCCCCTCTTTATCGTACCATACTTTTATCTCTTCTGCCATAATATAGTACCTCGCTTAATAGTATCTGTAAAATAAGATGTTATAATGAAAAAATCGTTCTCTCCTTGTTTTACAATAACGCACATATATTTAACACCAACCGGAGTAGTCTTGTAATACCTGTAAAACAACTCCACAAAGGTATCTGATAACGACCTGACAATGACATCAGGTTCTAACAAGGTATCTTTTATTTTATCAAATTGCTGAGACATTTCAGGGTGATCGGCTTCGATATGCGCTATACGCTCATCAGTAAGGCGTATTTTCCTTTTAAGTACATCATCAAGCCATCTCATTTTTTTCTTTCATTTTTCTGCTGACCCTCCCTGCCATTATTAACAATAATAGCACGATTTAATATTTTGCGTCACTTTTTTAAATTCATTTTAGTTAACTTTCCCTCACAACCCTTATTGACGCAAGCAGCCGTAACTGTTTATTATATAGCCGCATGTTTACTCCTGACGAACAGCTATCGGAACTCTCACGGGGAGTTTCAGAGATAATCACTGAGGCTGACTTTGTCGAAAAGCTCAAAAAGTCATACGCAACCAAAATCCCGTTGAAAATAAAAGCCGGGTTTGACCCTACGGCGCCAGATATTCACCTTGGACACACTGTCTTAATAGAAAAGATGAGGCAGTTTCAGGAGTTTGGCCATGAAGTCATTTTTTTGATAGGGGATTTTACCGGAATGATAGGCGACCCAAGCGGAAAAAACGAACTGCGAAAACCACTTTCCAAAGAAGACGTACTTGCAAACGCAGAGACCTATAAAGAGCAGATTTACAAAATCCTCTCTCCCGATAAAACCATGATAGTGTTTAACAGTGAATGGTTTTCTCAGATGGATGCTATCGGGATTGCCCGTCTTGGCGCTATGCAAACTGTAGCCCGGATGCTTGAACGAGATGATTTCAAAAAACGTTTTGCCAGCCAAAATTCCATAACTCTTTTGGAGTTTTATTACCCACTGTTTCAGGGCTATGATTCGGTGCATTTGAAAGCCGATGTTGAGCTTGGCGGCACTGACCAGAGATTTAATCTTTTGATGGGGCGAGATCTGCAAAGAACTCACGGGCAGAGGGAGCAGACTGTAATCATGCTGCCGCTTCTTGAAGGGCTTGACGGAGTTAATAAGATGTCTAAAAGCCTCGGTAACTATATCGGTATAAATGAGGCACCTAATGAGATTTTTGGCAAAATCATGTCCATCTCCGATGAGCTTATGCTTAAGTACTATGAGTTGTTAAGCCATAAGAGCGCACAGGAATTGGCAACTCTTAAGGATGCACTAAAGGCCGGCACACATCATCCTAAAAAAGCCAAGGAAGATCTTGCCATGGAAATAGTTGAGCGTTATCACAGACAAGAAGCGGCGCTAAAGGCAAAAGAACACTTTGACAAGGTGTTTGGCGCTAAAGAGATACCGGAGGATATGAAAGAGGTTGTCATAGCATCGGCAGAGCCGCCTTGGATATGCAAAATCATAAAAGACAATGCCCTTGCAGCAAGCACCAGTGAGGCGATGAGAGCCATCAAGCAAGGTGGCGTAAAAATAGACGGCAGAGTAGTTACCGACGCTAACGAAAAACTACCTAAGGGTGAGTTTGTTATAAGCGTTGGGAAGAGAAAATTCCTTAAAATAATCATAAACTAAAGAAATTGTTTCTCTCTCCTTTACAAGTAGAATATTTGCCGTTTGAAAATGGGATTTATAAAACCGAAAAGCACGGTAAAACAATATTTCCATCCCTGTTTTTCTATCCCAATATGGTGCGCACTGTGTATCAGGCAAGTTGGGAGGCTAAGACCGGAATTTATGACAGAAAGAACTCTTACAAAAGTGGTATCACGATTATTCAAGAACTTGAAAAAGTCGGAGTTACCTTTGATGTTACAGGAATAGACAACATCAAAAACACAGAGGGAGCGTGTCTGTTTATTTCAAATCACATGAGTGTAATGGAGACATTTATACTGTCAACATTTATCTGTCCCTATAAGGAGTTAACTTATGTGGTAAAAGAAAGCCTTTTTCGTTATCCCATATTTAAGCACATAATGTTTGGAATAAGGGCAATCTCAGTTGGACGAAAAAACCCAAAAGAGGATCTAATGGCCGTACTTAACGGCGGCTGTGCCGCACTTTCTGAGGGACGCTCAGTTGTAGTGTTTCCACAAAGCACACGAAGCGTGGAGTTTAACGCAGCAGCATTTAACACTATTGGAGTTAAGCTTGCCAGACGGGCTAATGTACCGGTAATTCCGTTAGCACTTAAAACCGACGCATGGGGGAATGGCAAGTATCTGAAAGACTACGGCAAAATAGACCCGAAAAAGGTGGTTCATTTTGCTTTCGGCACACCCCTTGTCATAAAAGGAACCGGCACGGATGAGCATAAGGCTATCACTGATTTTATAGAAGGCAAGTTAAAGATATGGTCGGAGACATTATAAATTTTCCGACTTTTTTATTGCTTTCTCATAAAAACAAAATCGCCACCTACCTCATGACCAGCTTTATCATAGTTTTTTATCATAACTGTTTGTTTATTATTGGTTTTTTTTAATACAACCGGCCATAAGTTAGTAGTTATTTCAAAGGCGGTAAAAGGTTTCTCACCCTTCTTTTTTAATATTTCTATCAGAGCAGAAGCAAACACAGAGTGATTTCCCTTACCTCCACCATCTAACACAGGTTGGTTACCACCGCTTGTTATTACCTGACGCGACTTATTTTGATATGCCGTTTCGATATACTCAGCTATGGGTATCTTCATACGGTAAACGTTTCTTTCTTCAGTGAGACTTCCAGAAAAACAACTGTCGGCTATTAGAAGTATATGGTAAGAGTTACTTTCGGCGAAATCTCTAACAAGGTCATAAGTATTAACCAATGAATTATTGTCCTCATTTCCGTCAACAGGAATCCAATTGTATTGGTGTCGTTTTTTGTCCTCGTCACCATGTCCGGCATAATAAATAAGTAAACTGTCATCTTTGCCCAATGTTTTGTAATATTCAAATATCTTTTGCTCAATATTAGCTTTAGTTGCATTATCTTCAATCAATAGTTCCGTGTTAAATCCATATTTCTCATGCAATATTTTTGCTAATACTTCTACATCATCAACGGCAGTGTCCAATCTTCTATAGTTTTGATAAGTGTTTATCCCTATCAAAAGCGCATAGTAATTGCCTTTTCCAGGTGAAGGAAGTTCTGAAGCATCTTTTCGTTTGATCTTAAAAGTTTGTTTTGTCTCCTGTCTATTTATGTCTCTTGCTGCAACAGTTATTTCATTCTCTCCAACTTTTAACAGAACATCTCTTGCAGTGAATGTGCCATCAGCAGCAACCACAGCAGGCCGATTGTCAACTAATACATATGAAATTCCCGCCTCTGAATTTGCTCTGCCTTCAACTGCAATTCTTGGTTTTGAAACTATGCTGACCCCTCTATCAACTTCAGGCTTATAGATTTCAATAGTGGGAGGAGCGGCAGCGGCAGTTGTTATACTACTACCATCATTGTTGCTGGGTTTGTTGTTGCCGCTGCCGTTACCACCGCTACCGCCAGTGCCACTAGTGTTAATACCACCATTTACGGGATCACTTTGTGAAGGTTTTCCAGCTGAATATCCTGGTGGCTGTCCATTTCTTGAGGAATACAATTGTAAGGTCTTTTGAGTGAGTAAAGATGGGTTAATGTCAACCTCTATTAACACAGTCCATTCACCAGGCAATAACTCTTTCTCTTCAAGTACATTAGGGTGGCCTACCAAACCAATGACATTATTAATGTATCTTTCATAATCCGATGGTGTATTCCCACGCACATAATCTTTAAGCAGTCTCCAGCACAATTTCTTTAATGCCGCAATTGTTGCATCTTTAACAGCCAACTGTGGAGAGGAGCCATTACCATCTGCCGTTGTTTTCTCGGCAGATAGTTGTAATGGGATAGCAAGAATCACTATCAAAAACAATATCACTCTAAGTTTTTTCATGACTCCACCCTACTTCTTATCCCTCTGTTTTCTTAGCTTTTCTCTTCTTCTTACCGGTTTTTGATTTTACGGTACTTTCTGTACTATCCTGTCCACCCTGCAATTTTGAAAAATCACTCATATCTGCCATATCCATAACCGGCTGTTTGTACACTTTGCATTGCATTGTTTCCTTTGCAGGAGCAGTTATATATTTCTTTTTCAAGCCCACATTCACTACATGATCAATGTAATTCTTGTATTGTGCGACAAAATCCTTTTGCGCTGAAACTCCTGAAATTATTGAAAATACATAACCTGGATAAGAGGTCAACCTGCTAAAGAGGAGTTTAGCCCTTTTCTCAGCAAGGCTTGCTGCCTCCTCCTTACTAACATTTGGATGTGTCATCGTAATTAGTTGGGAGACAGAATTTATAGCAGCAGTCGGATTGGTAACTACAGGGATTAAGTCTTTTATGTCAAAAACAATAGCTGCCGTTAAAAGAGTGGTCATTACAGTTGTAGAATTAAGAGAACCATCAATATAATTGATCAACCCCTGCATTTTTTGCGCAAGTATAGCTTTTTGCTTCTGAGACTCCACATCATTACCTGTGAGATGTGTGTTTACGGCTTCTTTATAAAGCTTGCTTCTGGTTTGCAATATATTTTTTCTGTCATTTTCAAGTACACTGAGGTCTTTCTTTTTAACCTCTAATTGTGATGTATCAACTTTCTTTGCTGATGATTTATCGGAAGAGGCTGTCTCAGCCTGAGCCTCCATTTGTTTAATCTCACCGGTAAGCTTATTGATAGCATCGTTCTTAGAGTCAAGATCAGCATCAGCCTGTTTAATGTCTTTTGTAAGCGAGTCTGGCAAAATCGAATAGAAGGCATCTTTAAATGTTTGATGAGCATTGACACCCTTTACAACTCTGAAGCACTTGGTGTCTACCTCAACATCTTTTTTTGATGAAGAGTATTGATGCACCACATCCTCAAGTGGTTTTGTAAACAGTTCACACTTTAATGTTTTAAGGTTCTTATAGTTACTCTTGCAAAATTGTGATTTAACATCATAATCTGTCTCATACTTAATATTAGGATATTTCAAGTAGCAACCTGACGGTATGGCACTGATTACAGATTTGTTATGAGATAAGTTATTAACATAATTTTCAACTACATTTAGGGCAGCAAACTTTTTGACAGAAGATATCTTCCCAGACATAAGGTCTGTTCCCATTGTCATAATTCCCCCAACACCGTTAAGAGATTCTATGATTTTTCTGACTGAAAACAATTTGTAAAACGTATAATCGCTTTCTGCGGTTTTGGCAAGAGCCAAGGAATAATCTTTGAACCCTTTTTGACAATCCCCCGAAGTTCCCGATGCTATACTTCCTGTCAAGTTGTTAGTCTCCTTAAACTCTGTAATAAGACTTGTCCATGGGTCATCGCCTGTAAATTGTATCCTTGTCATAAGAACGTTATTCATTATCAAATTAGTTGCCAGTACATCTCCAAGTAAAAGGTCAAGCTCCAGGCCAACAATTGGATTACTTAACAATACATTCATTTGAGCATCACCGGTACTGCTAACGCCTCCCGTACCACCAGCTGGTCCTTCACTTTGTCCCAACGTTGACCCCGCACCTTGCATACCACCACATGATGACATGGATATAACCAATATACACACAAACAGCACCTTCATAATAGTTAAATACTTATTAAACACAACATTACCTCCCTGATTTATTAAGTTTTAGTCTATCGGACATCATTGTTTATATCTATCTCGATGTAACCCAACTGCTTCTTTATGGTATCAAGATCCTTTTGGGCATGATTAAAACTGGTATTTGCCGGGTCAAGCCGGACAGCGTTAGCATAATATTTTGAAGCTCTGATAATTATACTCCGGTACTCCACAGCTCTTACACCTTTGGACGAACATTCTATGGCAACTCCCATATTATAATTAGCTTTGGCATCATTAGGATTAGCAGCTAAATGTTTTGTCAAAAGCTGCATTGCTCCTTCACAATTACCGTTATCAAGCATCGAGGCTGACTGCCTTACTGCTCCGTCTCCTGTCTCAACAGGCCGGAACCTCATCTTTTTTACAGGAACAAATTTCTGAAGGGCCTCCTTCACTGCCTCTTTGATTGCCTTATCCTCCAGAAAATCAAAGGGTTTTAACCGACTCGCATTGTAGGCAGGTTGTTGATCAGTTGCTTCTTTGGTGATGGGTTCACCTGAGGAACAGTCATAACCATCAGCTCTGACTATATTAAATGTAGCCTTAAACCTGACTGTTCTCTTTACTCTCATGCTATCGCTACTATCATTGCCAAGCTGGCTAAAGTCATGTATTTTCACCTTTAGCATATGGTGTTTAGTGCCAGGTTTTACTTCTTTTTCGGTTGCTATTGCTGCACTTCTTCTGGTTTCACCTAGTACTGACCTTATATAACTCAGAATAATGCTTAACTTGCTTTTAGGAATTTTACCTGTTTCATCTGTAATAGATTTCTCATTTACAGTCAGCATAGCAAGAGTTGATTCACCATCCTTTTGACATGCTAAAGCTCCCTGACTGTCTGAGGCAAGCTCCCACACTTCAACATTAATTCCTTCAGCACCCAGAGTTGGTGTTGGTTGTACAGAGGCGCAACCGGAAAACATCACTAACGACATTAAAACAAATACAGAGACATAAGCTGCCTTTCTCATACTCATATAATTCCTCCCACAATTTTGTTTTACTAATAGCTTTACTTCGCCTGTTCTAACATCTAGCATGGTAAAAAACACTATGGCACTTAGGTCACATAGTATGCGCTTAATGTACACATGAATTAAAATAAAAGTCAAGTATTTTTTTTTGTATTACATTTTCAATCCCTTGCTTGACTAAAAATATTCAAATCTGTTAGCATTAATGATAAATACCAAGTAAGATGGAGATACAGTTAGTGGAAACTCTAAATAATCGTGATAGCAGGAAACTGAGCAGAGATGAGCAAAGGAGGAGGTCGAAAAGGCTTGAGGAAATCCTCAAGATAAGAAAGAAACTTGTAAATATGAGGTCGCAGTTAATGAACGAGGCTGAGGCTGCTATAAATAACGTGCCGGATACGTTGACTTTCCCTGACCTCGGAGACCAGGCAAGTGCTGAGATAGACAGGAATTTTACGCTCAGGCTCAGGGAGCGGGAACGAAAGCTCTTAAAAAAAATAGACAAGTCACTAGAGGATATAGAAGGCGGCAAGTACGGATTCTGCGAAACCTGCGGTCAGGAAATAGGGATTAAGAGACTTGAGGCAAGGCCGGTTACAAGCCTTTGCATTGATTGTAAGGTGGAGCAGGAGGAAGAGGAGAAAATGAGGGAGGATTGACCTTTATCACTCCATTCATAATGTATGTCACCTTTTGGTACTAATTTAAAGTGTTACGCAAAATTTAGTGCCGTAGCTTATTGTTTTAGTTTGTGTTTTTGTTTGGTATTCTTTTAATGAAACAGCAAGACTTCAGCAACTCACTGCGCCTTTTAAAGGTTAAGTACGGTCTCAGGTTTGTGGTGAGTAAGGTACTGCCCGGGCACATAGTACTCATAGTCCTTAACAGAAAGGCTTTTGATTCTTTTACTTCCAGGTTTCTTACTGATGAAGGGATAAAGGACTATACTTACGATAGAGATGAAAAATTGGCCTCTTTTTACTTAAACGGTGTAAAGTTCTCTTTGCTTGGGAAAGAGGGCTGTGGTTGATGTTAGAATATGGCGGATGCGGTCAGCATTCAGAAAAAAACATAGCAATTGTCAAAGGAGCATGGTTTTATGCAGTTTAAGAAAATCCCTTTATTTATCTTTGTTTTAATAACAAGTAGCATTTTGCTTATCAGTATATCACAGGCTGAAAATAGAAAAAAAACATACAGCCAAAAAGAAATCGAAGATATTGAAAAGCAGACTGAAAAACAACTTGATAACAAAACTACTAAAATTAATCCTCCGTCTAACCCAAATAACATCACAGTAAAACCAGAGGTCAATGCCATAAAAACACCGGCAGGCAATATTACAAAAACAACCGTTAAACCAGCCGATAATATCACTAAAATCACAGTGAAATCCCCTGATAATGTTACAAAAATCATGGTAAAACCACAGGACAATTCAATTAAAACTCCGATTCAGACGGTATCTGTAGAAGATGTGGGGGGCTCTTTAGATGGCGAGACAGCAGAGATTCGGGTGTCACATTCTAACCTTTTAGCATTTGCCTCCCTTCCTGATGAGCCAGCCTCTTTTTATCCTGAGCTAAAACGCGGGAAACTTGCATACGGACTTTTAAATGTTCTGTCCTCCCTTACAAACGATAACTCAACCCCGCTTTCATACCTGACTGCCCCGCTCCCTAATAGTACTATTAAAAAGGACAGCTTAACAGTGGCTGAACTCTTAAACAGAGCCTCAAGTGAAATACAAGAGGCTGGTCTGTCTGTGCAAAGCGGCATTACGAAACCTTATGTACTTACCAGAGGTAACGATTTCTCTCTGTGCCCTGCTGATGGAGGCACACTGTACGGTATTTTTATCGGAGTTCAAACGTACAAAATGGATACGTCAATGGTAAACTCATATTCAAAAAATGATGTGCTTGACCTTCAAAACTCCATATCAAATCTTTGCTCCAACACCAGCATCCACGTTTTTGTTGACGACAATGCCACAATAGGCGGCATTTATGAAAACCTTGCCAACATCAAGCAGGTGGCTGGGAAAAAGGATTCGTTTTTATTTTATTACTCAGGTTTCAGCTCAATCAGAGACGGCATTGGATATATGTTTTTAGCCGACACTATAAATGACAAAGTGTTAATAAAAAACACGTCTCTGGATTTTAACTCACTTTTTGATTTCAGCCAGACTTTGAGAGTGTCAAACATAATGTTTTTTGTGGACACGGCAGCCCTTGTCCGTGAACTTCAGGTGATACAGCAACAACAACCATGATTGGCTCTTTAAGAGGAAAGTTAATATCTAAAAAACCAGTTAGTATTGTTATTGAAGCAAACGGAGTGGGCTATGAAGTATCTGTGCCGATAAGTGTGCTGTCGTCGCTTCCGGATGAAGGCAGTGAGGTCTTTGTATACATCTACACACATGTACGCGAGGATGCGCTACAGCTCTACGGGTTTATACATGAAGAGGAAAAGGGTATTTTTGTTAAAATTATAAATATTTCAGGGATAGGACCCAAAATAGCGCTAGCCATACTTTCAACAATAACCGTGGAACGATTCAGAAAAGCCATTGAGTCTGAGGACACAAAAACGCTTTCAATGGTACCTGGTGTGGGAAAGAAAATGGCAGCCCGGCTTGTACTTGAACTTAAAGATAAACTACCCTCTCAGACAGGAACGCAACCGGATGACGACTACACAGACACAATTTCGGCTCTCGTCAATTTGGGCTATAAGCGCTCTGACTGCATAAACGCAATTGAACACATCAGTAAGCGGGGTGTTAAGGATATTGAATCAGTGTTGAGAGAATCCCTCAAATACTTGTCAAAGAGTAACTGATACGGTGTCTGAACGAACAATAGAGTCTGTAGCACTTGATGATGATACGCTTTTTGACCGCGCACTAAGGCCAAAGAAGTTTTCAGAGTTTGTTGGACAGGAGCGAATCAAGGAAAATTTAGCCGTGTTCATAGAGGCAGCGAGGCAGCGTGCTGAGGCTCTTGATCATGTCCTGTTTTGCGGCCCTCCGGGACTGGGTAAGACCACATTTGCAAACATCATAGCAAACGAATTAAAGGTGGGGTTAAAGTCAACATCGGGGCCTGTGCTTGAAAGGGCCGGTGATCTTGCAGCAATACTAACAAACCTTTCAGATTTCGACATCCTCTTTATTGATGAAATCCACAGACTGCCCAGAGCAGTTGAGGAGATACTGTATCCGGCGATGGAGGATTTTAAACTGGATATTCTGATAGGCCAGGGCCCAAATGCCAGAACTCTAAAATTAAACCTGCCGCGGTTTACCCTGATTGGGGCAACCACAAGGACGGGTCTTTTAACATCTCCGCTTAGGGACAGGTTTGGCGTGATAGACAGACTGGAGTTTTACAATCATGAGGAGTTGGTTATGATAGTGAAACGATCGGCCTCAATTTTGCTGGCAGAGTTAAAAGATGATGCCGCATTTGAAATAGGACGGCGTTCAAGGGGCACACCGAGAGTGGCCAACCGGCTGCTTCGGCGGGTACGTGACTTTGCCCAGGTTAAAAACAATGGGGTGATTGACCTAAATATTACCCAATTTGCACTTGAAGCGTTAAACATAGATGGACGGGGGCTTGATGATATGGATAGAAAGCTTCTAAGCACGATAATAGAGAAATTTGGCGGAGGCCCGGTAGGAATCGAAACTCTGTCGGCTGCCGTTAACGAGGATAAGGATACGATAGAGGATGTCTATGAACCGTATCTTTTGCAGGAAGGTTTTATAGAGAGAACACCTCGGGGCAGACTTGCTGCACAAAGCGCCTATGAACATCTGAATAAAACGCCCCGGAGCAGATTATTTTGACACCGTCAACGATATAACATGAATACACTGGTTCATATCTGCTGTGCCAACTGTGCCACATATCCGATAAACGCATTTACAGAGCGGGGAGTTGATTTCACAGGTTTTTGGTATAACCCCAATATTCATCCGCTTACCGAATATGGACTGCGCCTTGAAGCGCTCATGGCACTTCAGAATGCCTGGAATTTTAAGGTTATCTATGAAAACCGTTATGAATTAGAAACTTTCTTAAAAATGGTTTTAAACACTGAGGGTAATCGCTGTGAAAAGTGCTACAAGATGAGGCTTGAGGAAACTGCAAAGAGAGCAAAGTCTCTAAGTTATCAATCATTTACAACAACGCTGCTTTACAGCATCTACCAAAAATTTGACACAATAATAGACACAGGCAGGGAGCTTTCGGAAAAGTACGATATAGAGTTTTATGAGGAGGATTTTAGAATTTGCTGGAACAGAGGGATTGAGTTATCCAAATCATTGTCCCTATACAGACAAAAATACTGCGGTTGCATATTTTCTGAAATGGAACGTTATGCTAAAAAGATGAAAGTTAAATATGAGGATTTTTTAAACTGAAGCTTCAAACGTAATACCTTTTTCCTAACTACTACGACTCAAGTTGATACAAATTATTATTTTGTCCCATATTGTTCAGGATGTTTTTAGTATTCTCTGGTTAAAATCCGCTGTGAAGATGCCCCTTCTATTGCCTTTATGGCTATATCTTTTATTTGCAGTACTGCGTCATTGCCCTCTGATACCAAGTAGCAGTCTAAAATATAATATAAAGAGGAGATTACCACGTCGCTAACGCTCCTCGTAATGACGGACAGGGACATCCATGCACAGCCACACGCCGTCATTGCGAACCCCCGCAGGGGGTGTGGCAATCTCCTCTTTTGAGCGCAACTTGGTATTATACCAATTAGCCGTCAAAAAAATAGATTAACAAAAAACGAATAAACCACAGATAAACACGGATGAACACAGATTATGATTATTTAATTTATCTGTGTATATCTGTGGTTAAAATTTTTTCTGAGTGCAACTCGGTATTAATTGCTTTTTCAAGTTGTGATGGGAAGGATTCTACCTTTGATTTAATGCACTCATAACAATTTCGATATTTTTGTCACATAAACCAAACAAAATTCTTATCAATGCCGTCTTTTTCTTTTAGTATTAGTATGTATTCATCAGAGGTTGGATTATAAATTTTAGCATCCTCTCCCAGCACATAAAGATATTTACCATTTTCAAGATAATTGAATACTGCTATTTTTTCATATCTGCGGTTGAGATTTCTCTGAAGCCACTCAAAGATATACATGGGAGAGTTGTTACGCGGGGCCCATGATTTATACAGGTGGCAAAACACTATAAGTTTAGGGGGATTTGTCATAAGCTCTTTTATTAGTTCTTTTTGCATACTAATGTTTCCAGGGTGGATTTCCATAAGCCCGTAGGTATATATATAGCCGGTAGATGACACTCTGTCAGCTAAAAACAGGATTTCAGGCTCTGAGCCTAACACTGCAATCTTGTCGCTTTTAGATGTATTGGCTTTGATAACATCGGCAATCAGAGGGGTTTCATTAAAGGGATTTTTGTTATAAATTTTGTGGCTGATTATCGAGAGGGGCAGTTTAAAAAAATAATTTCTGTCAGTCCAAAATCCGGCAGCAGCGATTAGCAAAAAAATAATCAGAGCTGTATTGGGAAGTTTTAGTTTTTTTGTTAAGAACGTACTCAGGGCTTCAATTGCTATAGCAATGAAAATAACCACAGCCGGAAGCAGTATTATAAAGTAGTGAGGCGCAAAGTATAGCCCCGCTGATACGGCAAACAAAGAAAAAAACATAAGCAAATTGATAAAAACCTTTTTCCACATCGCCAATTTTGTAAAGAACTGTAAAATAAACCCAAACAGCGCCGTTAACCAAAGCAGGTAAAAACCTTTCAGAACATTTGGGATTATGATTTTAAGCCTTGGAATGGAGGAACTGATAGTTTCGTTTGATACATATGTGTACGCATAGAGAAATGTCCAACGAAAAAAGTTGTTGAAGTCTCCATTGGCATCAACCCACGCGGTAACTAAAATCAGAGGGAGCAAAAACGCAGCAATGAGAGTGCATAGCCTTAAAAGCACATATTTAGCGTTTTGTTTGGTGTGAAATAGCGTATGGTATAGGAAATATGCTATGGCAAAGCAGAAGAAATACATGCCGTGTTGCTTCATTAAAAATCCAATTCCAAGGAAAACCCCTGCAGTAAGAAAAAATTTGTAAGTTTTATTTTCTAATGCAATAAGCAAGTAATAAATCCCGAGAGTGCAAAACAGTACGACAAGGTGAGTAGCGTGAAAGGCAAATCCATAAAATGAATAGTGGAGAGTTAAAAATCCATACGACATGGCTGAAATTGCTCCAACTGTCGGATTAAACAGGCGTTTAACCAGTGCGTAGACAACCAAAATTGCGGCAAGATTAGATATAAGAAACCCAATATGGATACCTTGCACGGTTTGGCCAAATATGGACATAAACAGTGCATAGACCAAAGCCGTGCCGGGTAGTTTCATGGTGTAAGCATACTTATACGGCTCAAGGTTATTAAGAATTAACTTCGCTATATAGGCAAATTCGCCCTCATCACGCTCTAACGGGAAATCCAGAAACCTGATTCTAACCGCAATTATTAAGACAAGTGCAATAAGGAGCGTGAGCCATGCGTAAAGCTCAGAGCGATTGCGTCTAATATCTAAAAACGGACTATCCCCCCTGACCACTTTTTTTCTTTAACTCGTTAATGGAATCAATCGCGTTTGTCGTTTTAGTTTTATCAACTTCATTTCCTAACTCTGTATTCAACCTTAAACTCATGTAGTAATGATCGAGGGCTTTGTCATATTCGCGTTTATTCTGATAAACCATTCCTATTTGATGGAGATTTGTTGCAATCCCTGATTTATTTTCTAATTCCTCACAAATTCTTAAACTTTGGTTATAGTGCTCAAGGGCTTTTTCATAATCGCTCCTCCTATGATAAATTATTCCAATTTGTTTGAGTGAGTCTGCAACACCAACTCTGTCACCTAATTCTTCTGCTATTTTCAGACTTTTGTTATAATGATAAAGAGCCTTATCGTATTCGCTATTTTCATATAACGGCATTTGCTTAAAATCAGAGACACTTTCGTCAATTTTAGTTTGGAGGTTTGGTTCTTTGATATTGAAAGTAAAAACACCGGAGCGCCAACTCCACATATTAGGAGCATTAACGGCAAAACCTTTTACGTCTTCTTTAACCATCCATAGTAACAGAGAAGCTTTGCAAACATTTCCAATGTTTTCTCTGTGAATTTCAAATCCTCTTATATACCAGTCAGGATTTGTTGCAATTAACCACTTTTCATGGTCAACCATGTTTATTATTTTAAATTCTTTGCTCGCTTGTTCAAGGTAATCTTCAAAGGCAACGAAAGAGTGCTTTGTTATTTTCGGCTTGAAAACAGTTGTCCTTTCATCAAAAAGCTTCAGTTTTTCTATCATGAAATCTCTGTAGTTAATGTCATTGAACTCAACAATAATAAGCTGAAAACTCTTGTTGGCTTTTATGAGCATCGTTAGCTCTTCAAAAGCCTCAACATGCTCCGGTAACAGGCCGTCATATAAATCCGCCGGATTTATTTCCGTTTCAGGTTGAATTTCAAAAGTTACAACTGACACTCTAACCTACTTTTGTAAAACGACGTTTTTATATTCATCAAGAGTTCTTACAACAGGATGGGATTGAAGCCATCGCCCACCATCCTCATATTCCAAAAGGGCAAGATTAAAAATCACTTTCCTCTTATCTTTTAACTTATCTTCAGTGCCTCTTACAAGATCATTAAAAGCACGGGCATACTCAGAAAAAGAGTTTGAAATAACCTGTCTTAAACTCACTCTGTAGGATGTGCCATATCTGATGGAATTTGTCAGTTTGGCAAATATTTTAAAAAAGAAGGGCACCTCCCCTTTTGCCTCCGCCCCTGCCTTTAGCTCACTTGCATAGTCTTGTGTTTCTTTACTTTCTTCAATTTTTTCTTTAAACCAATCGTTAAGCTTTGCTAAACTTTTCTTATCAGGGGTTATATTTTTTTCGGCTAACTTTTCAAATAGTTTTTTTGCAAGGGCTATCAAAACATCTTCATATTGTAAGTTTTGAAGGTCTAACTCCATAGTTACATCAAGAAAAATAACAAAATACAAACCATCTTTGTCAGTTTTATCGGAAAATCGTTTTAATTCCGTTGACTTGCCAGAACCCCAATGCCCGCCGAAAAAAACGTTCTCATATTCAGGATACTTTTTTAAGGTCAAATTTGACTGGTCCGAGGAATCAATGCCAAGTGAGCTAAACAACTCGTCAAAAGAGAAATCACCTCTAACTTTTGTGGAATCAACATACAGCTCACTGTCTGCATCAAGTGGCTCATTAAACTGGATATTAACATCCCACTTACTTTTAGGCGGCTCGTATGCCATGATTAAAATTATAGCATGATTTACAGATTTCCGGCAAAAAGCCGTAAGCATTGTATAGAGCACAAAGAAAATCTACACATTAAATTCTAATGTAAATACTGCCACGTCCAGTATATTCTTTGCATGCAAGCTACCGCCTAAACTTTCCTCTATTATCACTTTAGACATATAAAGGCCAATACCAGTGCCTTTATCTTCTTTGGTTGTAAAATAAGGCTCAAAGATTTTGTCCATTATTTCCTCAGGGATTCCCCCTCCATTGTCACTAATCTCTACTTTCAGTAAATTATTTTCTTTGTAACAATCAACCCCTATCATCCCATCTGCGCTCAATAGTCCTTTATCTCTTCTTTCTATAATAGCCTCAGTTGAATTACTTATTATATTTAATAATACATGAGCTAATTGATTCTTATATGTTGTAATTAGAGTACTGTCACATGGTATTATTTCTGAATAATGCCTATATATATTATTATGGCAATGACATGTGATTTTATATGATATCAAGTGGTTTTTGAGTTGCGCTGAAAGCAGTGAAAATACTTCTCCTACAATATTCATAACATAAAATGTTTCTTTTTCTTTTGACGGTTTAAGGAAATTTCTGAATTCATCTACCGTCTTTGACATGAAATCAAGTTGTTCCAGTGTGTTTTTTACAAGATTGTCAATGTAATCTGCATCAAGTTCTCTATACTCATAAACATCTTTCAGATCCTGGACAATAAGCCCAAGAATATTTAACGGCTGCTTCCATTGATGTGCTATTACTCCTATCATCTCACCAATGGCAGCCATCTTTGATTGTTGAATTAATAATTGTTCTTGTCTTCGAAGTTTCTCTTGTGAGAGCTTTCTCTCTGTCATATCACGAAATATGCCTTGCATGAGTCTTTTGCCGTTAATATTTATAGGGCTTGCAGAAATTTCAACGGAAACCGTACTGCCGTCTTTTCTTAACACCTGCGTTTCTATGTAATGGTGGCAGTCTTTCTTTGCTGCGTATTGAAAATTGTCAATAATATACCCAAGTTCATCCTGTTTATGAATGTCTGTGTATTTCATAAGAAGAAGTTCCGATTTATCATATCCCAGTAGCTCAACAGCCTTTTTGTTAGCATCCAGCAGATTACCCTCCACGTCGGCTATCAATATGGCATCACAAGCATTTTCCATCAACGCATGTGATATCTTTTCCGACTCAAAAAGAGCCTTCTCTATACGTTTTTTCTCGGTAATGTCTTTGATAATACCACCGGTACCTAAATAGTCATCTTCTTTACATCTTATAACTCCCAGTGTGCCATCAAGTTCTGAGCTTTGTTTATTGATGTCGAACCTGTATATGCCGTAGCTGGATACTTCTGCTACAATCGCATTGTTTGGCAAATCAGGATTCTTTGTTTTAAGATGAACCTCAAGGCCGGAGGTTTTTCTTTCAACATTTCTTCTTTCGTCAAAAAGCTTGGGTGTTTCTGAATTACCGGTTGGTTTTCCGATAAAATGCGGCAAAACCTCCGCTCTGCTTATATTTTTCACATCATTCGGATGGAAAATTTTACTGAAATGCTCCCCTATCAGTTCCTCTGGTTCATATCCATAGTTGCGTATGCTGTCATTTATAAAAGTGAATCTGCCGTCAATATCAATCTTATAGATTACATCAGGTACGGTTTGAACAAAAAACTTAAACATATTTTCGGATTGTTTGATTATATGTGTCTGTTCGATAAGTTCCTCGTTAAGTTTTTTAAGAGCATTTCTGGACTCCATGATTTCCTGATATTGATGAATGACGTTTTCATAGGTGGCAATAAGAAGATTGAATACTTTCTTATAATTTGAATAAATTATACGGGTTGCCCCTTTGTAAGTTACCTCAAATCCCTCACCGTTTGTTGTATCATCGCATGGAATATCGGTATTTATACATGATTCAATTTTAGAGATAAGATATTTCTCATCATACGGCTTTGTTATGTAATCATCTGAAAGTGATTCAAGTCCTTCTATTATATCTGTGACGGATTTTAGCTCGGTAAGCAATATTACAGGAATTCGTTTAATATCCTTATTATTCTTAATCTCACGGCAAAGCTCATAACCGTTCATTACAGGCATAACAACATCGCTTATTACAAGGTCAGGCATGGTACTTAAAGCAAGCTCAAGGCCAAGTTTGCCATTTGATGCGGTAATAACACCATAACCATGCTTCTGGAGAATGTGTTTTAACGCTACCGCCTGTGTCATAGAATCTTCAACAACTAAAATTGTTCCTTTACCCGCCATTAATAGCACCCCAGTACATAAATTCTTAATATATAATTATAATATCAGAACTCTTTTTTTACAAGTAATAATACTACGAAAAAATTATTGTTACAAATTCGGCAGACACAGTTCGTCAAATACCCGGCTTACAAGCGTACCCGCCAATCTTTGGTCGTGGGTTCTGTTAAAATATGCCGTAAAGAGTTTTTCTTTAATATCTTTTACGTAGAGCTCGTAACTGTTTACAGCATTTACTATCGCTGCCGCATCTTTTGGTATTTTTATTATGAATGAGTTAAACCGCCAGCTATAGATTATAAACTTTGCCTCATGTTTACTCTCAGCAGTGTATTTAAAACCACCCTCTGCTATAACATCCTGCTTTCCCATATAATAGTACCCTTGCTTTAATGTCTCACCAGGTACTGAAATCTCATTTGAATCCTTAAGGTATTTAGAATCAATAAATTCCTCAGGGAATTTTTTTATTCCGTCAGGGATTATCTCATCTAAAACCTGTTCTAATAATTTATCTACGTCTCTTTGTGTTTTTGTTTTCTTTGCTTTCTTACGGGATTTAGCAAGATCAATCCGCTCTCGTACAAGACCTGTCAAACCCTCATAGAGAGGTTTTAGATATTTTGCCGGGTCAAGACCAAGTGCCTTAAGCACTGCACTGTCAAGTGCCTGCCTGTCTTTGAGTTTAACCTCCTCAAATATGGACTTTACCGGACGACTCGAAAGCTTATTAAAGACATCTATAATTTTATTTTCCTTTTTAGCATCAACTTTTTCTATATTTGGAACAAATAAGCTCTCTATCTCAGGGCCATAAAGTGTCAACAAGCCATCACCTAAGTTCACTCGTCCTGAAACCTCCACACTCATAAAAGTTAAAGTTGAATTTAAAACGGCACAGTCTAATAAGGTATTCCGATCACTATGGAATACACCCTCAAAAGCCACATCACCTATTAGACAGAGTGAATTATTCACAGGGAATGAAAATCGCTCACTTACAAAACGATTTATCATAAAATTACCATACCTTTTTTCACCTAATGAATACCAATAATTTCTACTGGAAACAGACGGAACATCCGGAAATAGAACTCCTTCTTTTTTTTGACTGCCACCGACCCTTGTTCTTTGCTTTTCTCCCCATTCAATATACCTGAGGGCTCCCATTTTTTTTGCTCTTCTCAATTCGTTTTTACCATAGTTACAGTAAAGCGCTGATAATTTTATTTTATCCGGGTCTATTATCAGTGAATCTATTTCCTTTGGTGATGTAACCAGTGCCGATACAAACTCCTCTTCTATCCCCCAGTGTTTAATCTTTTTGTCTGTTAAGTGAAAAAACTCGTTTATGCCTGTCGTATAACCTCTTCTAACATCAGCGAGCTCCTTTAATTGCACAAGTTTATCACTGCACTTTTCCATTATCTCAAAATATATCTCCGGCGCCCGCAGATACTTACCTAACCGTACTGTTTTACCTGAATCTTCAATCTTATCAAGAAGCTCTCCCTGCTTTAAAACATTTATCCTGAAATTATCGTTTTCGTAGCTTGCACGGCCATGTAAATTATTCTCAATCGTCTCGTTTTTAATTTTATAGTGCTCTGAGCCTGATTTTTCGATTGAATGAGTCAGCTTATAAAGATTAAACCATCTGTCCATTGGCAGTTTTACATCCCACGGAATCAGTTCTTTAAGGCGTTTCTTGATTTTGACAAATTTTACGTTATTTTCGCTTCTTTGTTTTATATCTTTGCAAAGCTCAAGTATTATAAAAACCGTGTTAACGGCGGCATCGTCAAACCATGCCTCGCAACGGGACTCTACCACTGCGATTATCTTGAATTTTCTCAGAAAGAATTTTTGAAGCTCATACCCATACGCCACATCAAGCCACGAATTTGAAGTAACAATGCCCATCCGACCGCTATCTTTAAGAAGCCTTGCAGCATGAAAAAACAGGTACGCATAAATATCAGCCTGTCCTGATAACTTTGTGCCTCCGTTATTGAAAAGCTCAGAATACTCGGTTCTCCAGTCAGCTATGAGAGTTTTTTCAATATCACCCTTATAGCCCTTTATGCGCCTCTCTATGAGTTCCTGCCGTATATATGGGAAATTTCCAACAATTGCGTCAAACTGCGGGATTGGCTCATTAATCGTAAAATCAGAGTTGGGTGCCGGCTTAGGTGGCGGAAACTTAAAAATGTCTCCGGCTTTTACTTCAAAGAAATCTTTCGACAGTATTCTTGGGAAATTAGCGTAGTCCTCTATGTTTTGCCTGTAAAGGTTGATTGTTGCCAATTCGGCTGGGAAACGTGCAATATCAAATCCCCATATTTGAGAAATCAATTCTTTATGGCTTTTAGCCCCCTCATGTCTTAGCTTGTCATACGCTCTGATGAGAAAAGTGCCGGTTCCGCAGGTCGGATCCAAAACCCTGTCAGACTTTGTTGTTATGCAAAACGATATGATTAAATCCACAAGTTCTTCATTCGTAAAGTATTGCCCAAGCGTATGTCTCTCCTGTGGCGGAATTAATTTCTCGAAAACGTTTCCAATAACATCCTGCGGCATATTGGAAAAATTGTATCTGTTAAGGTTATCTATAAGCTTAATAAGCGGAGCAACAGCATTTTCTGGAAAAGGCACTTTATCAGGAAAATCCTCTTCAAACACTGCCTGATAGTCTATCTGCTGGGCTGTTTGAAAATACTCTCTTATTTTACCGTCTATACCCGCAGGATTTAAGCCGGTTAATTCAAATTTGGGAATATCCGATCGGAATCGTCTGAGAGTCAGATAAAACAAGACTTTGCCAAGCAACCTGTAAACAATCTGTCTTGAGACGGTTTCATAAAAAGGCTCCCCCGCATCATATGAGGCTATTCCCTGTTTTACCGCCCAGTCGAAAAGCCCGTTCTTAAACTGAGAGCTCTTTCCTGTCTCAGTTATCAGCGATTCGTGTATGAATGGCCAAAGAGTTTTAACTGCCTCATAAAGCTCGTGTACAAAAAACGTGGTGTCAACATCGCTAAGGTAAAGGTGTCCTTCTCTGTGTAAAGTGGATAGATCATTTAAAATCTCTTTTGCCTTTGCCTTTAATAATTCCCGTTTGGATACTACCCAAAGGTCATCTGGCACTGAGACCTGAAAGACCGGTTCGTATGTTTTCAACCTGTGGACTCTTGATACCGCATCAAGTGCGTATGGTGTTCTCCAGATGACTGCATTTGTCATATTCCATGTTACAAAATAATCGGCAGACATAGAGCGTGCCTTTTCTGCGGCATTATTAAGCAGCTCGTCGTTATCAACCGGAGTTACCGGTGTTTTTAACTCCCATCCGCAAAATCCCTGATTACTCTGCCTGTTTAAGCATATCTGAATATCAGGAAATCTTGTCTTACCCTCTGATACCTGAAGGGAGGTCTCAGATGTGGCCACTTCAAATGAGGAGGTCATGTCTTTTAAGAATTCATTAAGCCACGATGTTACCTGAGCCGCAAACTCTCTCTCATTAGATTTAATATCGGTCATTGATGGCGTATTTTATCATTAAAAAGTAAATAATCCCAATCTGTATTTTTTTGGTTAAAACGTACTGGAAATGTTTTCAATAACTGTAAAAGCGTCCTCTTTTAAGTCTTTTATGTCCTGTACATCCATACGCAGCTCTGTCATCGCTTTTTCATAGACATTAAAAAAATCCTCGTCAGATTTAATCAGCGATGCGCCAGAAAAACCATAGTATTGACTCAGATGCTCGGCTAAAATAATCACATTCCATAGTTCTTTTGCTTCAGAGTAGTGTTCCATGCTGCGCGGAGTACCAAGCTCAGTGTTGTGATGATACTTTATCGCCTCAACAATGGAGCTATCCACTTTCCAGCTTTTTACAACAAGTGCGCTTACCTCTGTATGGTTTGTGCTAAACTCATTGTCTTCCTTATCAATAATTTCAACTGAATTAGACATTGCCATGTCAACGTATTTTCCATATTCCTGAAATTTATTTAGCAACAGCGGTAGAGCACAATCATGAAACAATCCCATAAGATAGGCTGAATCTGTATGTTTGGAATTAGTCTTACCGGCAATAAATGAACACAGAGTGGCAGAGGCTAAAGAATGTCTCCAAAATGTCTCGGTAACATTGCCGATTTTTTTGAGCGAGACATGCAATAGTGCCGCTAATATCATATCGGCAAAGTTCTTTATACCTAACACTTGTAATGCCCTCACTATGTTATCCACCTTGCCGGAGCCGTATATCGGTGAATTTGCAAACTTTAACAAGACCGCCGTAACAGCCACATCTTTCCTTATAAGCTCAGTGATCTTATCCAGTGCCGGAGTTGGTTTATTTAACTCAGTCCGAAGATCATTTATTATTGCAGGACACGGCGGAATGTTTAAACTCTTTATGTTTACCTGCTTTTGTATGGCTTCATTTGTTCTCACATATATTTTTCCGAGGAATGATTTAAGTTTCTGTTCAATAATTTCGTTATCAATCGGTTTCTTAATGTATCCAGATACGTTGGCTGAAACGCACTTTAAAATGCTTCCGCCGTCATGCTTTTCAGTAATCATCACAAAAGGGAGATCCTTTGTCGCAGGATTTTGCCTTGAAAACAAAAGCAGTTTATATCCGTCAACGTAGTCGTCATCCCAGTCACTTAAAATCAACTCTAAGTCTTTGATTGTTTGCAGTTTTTTAAAAGCATCAGTGTCATTAAAAACTTTTTCATAAGTAATCCAGGAAAAATGCTTTTTCAAATAAAGCTCAAGAGTTCTGTGCAAATCCAATGAATGTGATATTACAAGCATCATAAAAAGTTACTGCTCCTTTCGGTTAAACTTACAACATCATCTGTATGTTTAGCCGTTATTATTGTTAGAAATTCTATTTTTATTGATAACCATTAAAATGTATCAGCAATATTCTCTAAAACCTCGCCGGCATCCTCCTTCAGGTCTCTTATGTCAATTACATCAAGTTGCAATTCCACCATGGCCTTCTCATAGACATTAAAGAAGTCCTCGTCAGACTTAATTGGCATTGTTCCTGAGTAACCGTAGTATTGGCTTATGTGCTCTGCCAAAACAAGTATAGCCCATAACTCTCTAACATCGCGATAGTGTGCGGAGTTAAGCGGCGTACCTATATCAACACTGTGGTGGTATCTGACTGCCTCAACAATGACATCTTCTACTTTCCATGTTTTCACTACAAGGGCACTTACGTCAGAATGATTGGTACTGTACTGTTTGTCCTCCAGTGCAATTCCATCGGTGGAGTTAGACAAAGCCAAGTCGGCATGTTTTTCGTATCCAGGGAATCTCTTTAAAAACAACGGTATTGAGCAATCGTGGAAAAGCCCTGCGAGATACGCAATGTCGGCGTGTTTGGGATGTTTCCTGTTTGCTATAAAAGAGCACAGTACCGCAGAGGTTAACGAGTGCCGCCAAAACGTCTCAGTAACTACTCCGATATCTTTGATTGCTTCCTGTAAAATGGCAGCTAAAACCATATTGGCAAAATTATCCAAACCAAGTATATGAAGTGCCCTGAGAACGCTCTCAACTCTCCCTGCGCCATAAATTGGTGAGCTTGCCAATTTTATTATTGATGATGTAAGAGCCACATCCTTTTGTATATATTCAACAATTTTATCTAAAGCCGGAGTTTGCTTCTTTAACTCAGCCCGAAGCACATTAACTATAGCCGGACACGGTGGTATGTTTAAACTCTTTATAGCTACCTGCTTTCTTACAACGTCTGAACCTGTTACGTTAACTTTCTCAAAAAAAGGCTTTATCTTCTGGTCAATAACATCAAAATCAACAGGTTTTTTGACAAATCCAGACACTGAAGCATTAACACACTTTAGAATGCTTCCACCGTCATGCTTTTCAGTGATAATTACAAACGGCACTTGCTTTGTCTCAGGATTTTCCCTGACCATCGTTAGAAGTTTGAATCCGTCAACATAGTCGTCATCCCAATCGCTTAAAATCAGCTCATACGTGCCACCCTCCTCAAGGATTTTTACGCCATCTATATCGTTAAAGATCTTATCATACGTAATATGCGGAAAATACTTCTTCAAGTAATGCTCTAATACCCTGTGTAAAACTATTGAATGTGACACTATAAGCAACATTGATATGAGCCACCGTATAAAAACATCCTCTTAGTCCCGCAACGCAGGTAAAAAACTGAAGCACCTAACTTACACATACGAGATTTTAACAAAACAGCAAAGAAAATTTCTCTGTCACTCTAAAAAAAATTATAATCAAATAAGAATTGAATCCAAATAAGGACATTAAGGCAATTTTTTAAATTAGAAAATACTGAAAGAGCCTATTTTTTTGCATTACAATTGCAATATTTGTTATGATAGTTTAGATAAAGGGAGCGGCTACGGCCGTAAAAAAGTAAACTTATGATTAGAGGTAAGCGTTAAAATGTACAGATGCATGTTAAGGGCAAAGCTCCACATGGCAAGAGTCACGGAGGCTAATATTCTATACTCAGGCAGTCTTACCGTTGATGAAGACCTTATGGATTTAGCAGGAATGTACCAGTATGAGAAGGTGCTTATAAGCAATGTAAATAATGGCCAGAGATTTGAGACGTATCTAATTCCTGGCGAGAGGGGCTCAGGGGAGATATGTTTAAACGGAGCTGCCGCAAGAAGAGGTGTTGTTGGAGACAAGATAATTATTTTTAGTTTTGCCTACATTTCTGAGGATGAAATATCAAAAAGCTACAAACCAAACATTGTAGTACTATCTGATGACAATAAGCCAACAAAGTGAGAAACATTTAATCTATAAAAGAGCATAAGAAAAAATTCCTTGACTTAGGATGCTAAAAATGGGTATAACATGATGACGGCTTTTTAGGGCAATTAAAAACATGGGAGGTATTTTTAGAGATGTCACAGACTGGTAAAGTAAAATGGTTTAATGAGGCTAAGGGGTATGGTTTTATCCAGAAAGAAGACGGCGGCGACGTATTTGTACACTTTTCATCAATTCAGGGAAGCGGATTTAAGACCCTAAGAGAGGGACAAAGTGTTTCATTTGACCTTGTTGACGAGGATAGAGGCCAAAAAGCCACAAATGTAACTAAACTCGACTAAGTATCTTTTCTGTTAACATTTTAAGCACAATAATAGGTGTGGTTTTAGATGCTGCAAAGGCTGTAAGTTAGTTTTGTGTGCAAAAGGTTGGGAAATATAATCTCAAAAAAAAACGCTTATGCTGCCTGATCAGCCGCTATAGCGCCAAGCAAAGCCGAAACCCTGTTGGTATCAAAAGTCATAGAATTAAAGGAAAGTGTCGGATTTTTAAGCATGTTCTCTTTTAAATCGTTCACAGCCTGTGTTGCCTGCGACTCTGTTGTAATGCTTGAAGAGGTGGTGGTTGTCTGGCTCTTTATATCCAGCGTATAAGCATCGGTTTTAGACTTTATATCCTGCTGACTATCCCCGCTGCTTTTAAGGCCTTTAGCGGCTTGCTTCTTTTGGCTTGCAGCATCATTTGTAACTGCAGGATTATTTTGTACTTTCATCTTATCCTCCCTCACTTCTTTTAAACCTCAACACCCACAACTTATCGTAACACAAACATGCTTGTTGTTGTCAATAGCAAATCCTGATTTTTAAAGAGGGCAGACTTACGATATCTGATAATTTGAGTTGGTTAAACTCTTTACGAGTCCTTAGTGTGCGCATACTCCCGCACTAACCTGATTCCCTCCCAAGCCGGAAGCTTACCCTCTAATCATTTTTATGTTTCAGACACTCCTCTAATTCTTTTTCTAATTCAGCTATTTCTCTTTTTTTTCTATTTTCTCTATTAGCTTCTATCTGTAATAATTCTATTCTTGAATGCTCTTGTATATCTCTAGTCTTTTTCGGATCTTTTAGTACTTTTGTGTATTTTTTTATTAGGTCATCTTCGTTTAATCTTATTTTTTTCTCTAATGAGTTTCTATGTTTTTTCTTTTTTCTTTTTTTATACCATAATGAAACATCATCATATCTTCTTCCTATCCATAACGAAAAATTCTTCTCTTCAACTATTAAAATTGTCAATAACGGCATTAGAAATGATAAAAAACCTTTTAAAGGAGCATAAGATATTATATTTAATGATGCTGAAATAAACATAGCAATCCCAATTTTAGTCTTTCTTTTTAGTGGTGTTCTTTCTTTTTCAGTACCTTTTTTTTCAGGCTTATTTTTTGTTTTTTCAGTATCAATTTTCATTTTAGAATTACTTTTTGCTACTTTTTATCACTTGATAGTTTATTTTCGTTCACGAGCTAAAAGAATACCTTCCCATGCCGAAAGTTTGTCCTCTAATCTCAATATCGTTAGTTTGTTCCAATAATAAAACTCTAGAATCATACGCCGAGTCGCTTGCAGTCTCAGTAAAGTAAAGCTTGGAATAACATTTCCTGTTAGTAAGTTTAAAAATTTCCACTTAGTTTTTTGCTTATATATTTTTATATAATCATCCATTCCTACATATATATACTCGTATAATAAAGCTGAATAATTTCTTCGTGCAATAATTTCTTCTTTTTTATCTTTTGCTCTTAATATATGTATTAATCTTTCAACAATAGAGATTGTCTTCAATTCTTTATCGGTTGCTTCTTTTTTTAATGACATAATAATTTCTATTGCCTCAGAATAATCATCGTTTTTAAGAGTATTCATAAGGGTTTGATTATTTAACTGTTTGGCTAAGATATCATATAGATTTCTAATAATCTTAATATCTATTGTACAATTAAAGTCAAATGCTATGGCCAAAAAGCTACTTGTATGGTCATTATCAAAGGCATGGGAAATGACAGAGTAAAAGTCAATGCCGACAAGGTCGTCATGAGCTAGATCAAGGTTATGTATAAGTGAAAGTGCATATTTATAACTATTGTCAAGGTTATAAGTAAGTGCATTAGCAAGGACTTTAGTACGGACAAGCATGCTGTTAAGGACACGGCTATGAGCATAGTCAAGGTCAATACCACGGAAAAAGATTCGCAATGCGAACCTCATATAGGCTCGTAAAAAGACATTGTGACGGGCAAGCAGATCGGCAAGAGTGCTGGCAATATCAAGGTTTACTGCAATGTCAAGATAACGGACAAAGTTAAGATCGAGAACAAGGGCATTGGCTTGGTTTCGAATGTAATCATAGTAGTCTTCAAAAGTAGGATTTTTGTCTAAAACTTTTAATACAGATATTATGAATGTAATATTTACAGAAAGGTTATTTTTAAAAGATGGTAAGATTTTCATGTCCTCATCTGAAATAAATTGCTTTAAGTTATATTCTATCTTTATATTGCTATCTAAACTTTCATTATAAGTCCGATGAAAAGCTTTTATTGTCTCAGCATTTAAACCATAGATATTAAGGTTACCCTTATTCAGAGTCCATGATGAAATATTGTCAGTCTCACTAACATAACTTCTCGCCTCTTTTTCTGTAAGTAGCCTGTAAAAAAAAATACCATTGGATTTATCCGTCAACCATTTGCAAAATCTCAAAGAGTCAGTTAGTGTTATGCCGGTTAGTTCCATGTTTGCAATACCGGTTGGAAACTTATCGTCAAGCCAATGATCGGGCTTTATGTAAATACCATCCTTTTTCATATCGTCTATAAATAGCTGATATTCAGCGCAGGTGATAAAACTGGTGCTTATTTCTCTTGTTTCGTCAATTTTAGTAAACGACTTCAATCTCTTGTTAAGTATAACCTCAGCAGCTACTTTAAATAATTTTTTATCGTCGGATTCAAGATTGTTAAAAATTATATCATTAAGCTCTTGACGAATATCTGCATTAACCCGTTCAGCCTCCTCAGCACATTCCAACGCAAACAATAATGAAGATATAGATTTTTCATTCAAGCAAGACTTAATGATTTCTGTAGCGTCACCCTGTGCACAGTACAAACGAATCGTTTCATGCCACCAACTGTCTGTTATTAACTGAGCCCAATCGCTGTTTTTTGGCAGGCAAGAGGCTGTTAAATATTCCTGAAAAGTAAGATGGGCGAAACTGAGAATTCCGGTTTCTTTTTCTATAAGAATCCCGCTTGTTTCATGTAAATTTTTAAAGAAATTCTCTTCCTCTTTATCTTTAACGCCTATTTTTTTTAAGTCCTGCCGTAATAACGTGACAGCATCATTTATGGGAATTTCACGTAATTTATTTTTCATCATATGACAAGCTAAAGGCACAAGGATAAAGCGTTTCTTTCCTGCTGAAAACTCCTCCTCAATCCCCTTTGTTTGCCGCCATCTGCCCAGCATTACCTCACACATCTCCTTGTAAAGTTCGTATCGGCTGCCAGGAAGCTTTCCGTGAAATTTATGCACCATTGCTATCATAGTTAAAAGAAGCGGATTGACCGTAAGCTCTATAAGAGCAGGTATTTGCCTCAGTCCTTGAAGCAAGTATTCTGTCCATGTTTTAGCAAGCTCTTTTACTTTTTCATTGTTTACATTTCCAGCGCTTTTTATCTCATTTTCAAGGTACCATTTGCTTATAAAACTTCTTACCTGCCCGGCAGTGAAATTGCAAAGCTCTAACACGTTGATATTTGTAAGTGGCGCTTTCAGATAGCCCAAAGGCCGTGATGTTATGATAAACAAGCAATCAGGATAGTTGTTGATTTGATTGTCAACCCATGCAGATACAGCTTTTCTTTTATCTAAATCCCCTACCTCGTCAAGCCCGTCTAAGAGCACAATACACTTACCGCGTATCAGCTTATTTTCAAACCATTTGGGCGGAGGTTTAAGTGTCGGGAAAAGTTTTTTATCGGAAAAATGTTTATCTAATAATTCTGATAATGGAGGATTATCGTTTTTGATTTTATCGGCGTAATCTCTTAAAAATAAAAGAGTCGGGGTATAACGCCTTATCTTATGACGTTTGTGGCGGTTATTCAAAAGAGTGATAGCAACATTTTGAAGCAGAGTAGTTTTGCCACTTCCCGGTGCTCCTATAATTGCATAAGATTTTCTTTTTGTATCTTTTTTTTCTGTAATTCTGATAAAATCCCAAATATCACGTGCATTTTTTGAATCTTGAGTATCTAAAAAGTGCTTTGCTGTTTCCTGCGGATTTTTTGAAGCTGATATTTTTAGTTCTACAAACACATCTGTTAAATTTAAGGAATAAGAAGCGATTAATCCAAGTCCTTTCACATTAAAAGAATCGTGGGACATAATTATTTTTTTGCGGTAACGCCTATAAAAGCCGGGTGAAATACTGTGCACTATATTTAAAATTGATTGGGAAACCCAGTTTACAAATCTTGGTTCAAGTTTTTTCCATATTTTTCTTAACAACAAGAGCACAGCAGCTAATATAACGCCAGCAATACTTGTCTTTCCCCAACTAAATTGATTGCCAGTAAAAAAATGGTTCTTTAGAAATTCTGATATTATATTTAAAAACCAGGCGCTCACTCGTTCGTTACCACCCCTATAGCATTGTTAAGACAATAGAATTTCTTAGGATAAGAATACCACAAAGAGAGGAAAAAAATAAAATGATTATGAGTAGCTACGAAAATCTTTTCATCTGTTCGTCTGTTTAGCGGGCGGAGCTCGCCTCCCCTAAAAGGGCGGACATTACCCGAAAAAAGACTTGACAAAGCGGATAGAGTAAGGTATAATATAGCATTACAGTGAAAAATAATAAAATATGAGTAGATAACGGAATATATAATGGATAAATTAGTACACTATACTAGGAAATTAATATCAATGTCATACAAGCAATTATCCAAGCCCCAACAAG
>JADFXG010000007.1 GCA_015233895.1 Nitrospirota bacterium
CCTGTGGTTGACCTAAAAGTCGAAAAAAACTACAAACTAAGAGACGGTTGCAATTGTATTATTAGATACTATATGTACTTTCATATTATTGCAGGGTGGATTTTAGTTCCCATTGCGCTTCTAACAATTACCGGAAATCTTTCTAAATAATTTTTTTTGATGTCGAATTGGTATTTCTAAGAATTCTAAGCTATAACCCTACCCAAGCACATCAAGATGCCGCAGCCTGAAATTTACGCCCAACTCCTGTGCAATCTCTTTACACCCTGCAATGTCAACGCCAGGGACATCAACTACTGATACGATAATATCCGGAATGTATTTTTTTGCCTCTCGTATGAATTCAATTACCCCTGGGTAGGCGTTTACCACAGTCGGGGCACAAAGCCTGTTATAGGTCTCTGCGTCTTGTGCGTTGAGGCTTATGGAGATTTTATCAACAAGGCCGGTTAGTTGCGGCAGTATGTTTTGCTTATGGATTATATTTCCAAGCCCATTTGTGTTTATCCTGATACGGCCACCATGTGCCTTTATGTGTTTTGCCACAGTTATTACATTGTCGAGTTTTAGGAGCGGCTCTCCATAACCGCAAAAAACCACCTCGTCGTACCTAGCCGGATTGTCTCCTATAGCAACAATCAAATCCTGTGCCGAAGGGTCTGCCCTAAGGCTGAGATTATGCCCCTTAACTGTAGTATTTATGTTTCTAAGACAAAATACACACCGGTTTGTACAGGAGTTGGTCATGTTAAGATAGAGCGTGTTTCTTATTTGATAGGCGATTTTGTCCTCATGTGATTGAGTATTTAGCCCAAACAGGGTTTGAGCGTTAAGCGTTGTGATTCTGTCAACATCCTCCAGTGAAATACCGCGCAGTTGTGCTATCTTTTTAGCGGTATGAACTACATAAGCCGGCTCGTTTCTCTTCCCTCTGTGCGGCACAGGCGCCAAATACGGTGCATCGGTTTCAATCAGAAGGTGGTTATCGCTGACAGCGTTTACGACTTTTTCAACATCGGGGTTGTTTTTAAAAGTAACAGTGCCGGAAAATGAAATATAAAGCCCCATTGATATCACCTCTTTAGCCGTCTCCACATTGGCTGTAAAACAGTGAAAAACCCCCCGTGTTACTTTGTGGTCGGTGAGTATCCTTAATGTATCCTCTGAGGCCTCACGGCTGTGGATTACCAATGGCAATCCGGTTTCCTTTGCCAGTTCTATTTGCTTGATAAATGCCTGCTTTTGTACATCTTTGGGTGAGTGGTTGTGGTAGTAATCAAGACCGGTCTCGCCCACTGCCACACACTTTTTGTGTTTGCAAAGACCACGCAAATCTTCATAAACAGCTGTGGTTAAATCTTTTGCCTCATGGGGATGAATACCGATTGAGAAAAAGACATTTTCATAAGCCTCGGCTATCACCTTGTTTCTTTCGTTACTTCCTGCATCAGAGCCTATCGTTATAAGGGGACTTACGCCAGCCTCAGCTGCTTTTCTTACGATTTCTCCGACAACTCCTTCAAAGGGCGTCATTTCAAGATGACAGTGGGTATCTATCATGCTTCTGTAACGGCTGCATTGGCAGCGTCCGGCTCTTTTAGCACATCATAGGTTTTCAGTATCATAATGGCAATAAAAGCCATCACAACGCCAGTTAGAATGGTTGTCATTGCTATGGCCAGATATGAGGGAGTGTTATTAATGATATTTAATATCTTTTCATATTTATCATGAGCAATGGCGGAGAGTATTCCGCTTAAAATGCTGTTAGCAGCGTTATGTAATGCGTTTGTATCAGCAATGCTTTCCATAGCACTTGTGGCCAACACATTGATTATGGATACAGTGATGGCTATGCTAAAAAGGGTTACATAGACCGAAAATGCAGCGTTGAGGTTACGTCTTACCAGCTTTATGCTTTCACGTATCGCAGTAAAAGAGTGTTTGTTTTCCTTTATTATAAGAACGTATGTAAACATAAAAAAGAAGTTGACAAATATTGCCGGCACTATAAGCAGCATCAGTCCTGCAACCAAAAGGATACCAAAGAGGGTTCCGGAAAAAAGGAGTGAGGAAAACTTTTTTAAAACCTCTGCTATAGCACTCCGATAACTTAAAGTACCATTTTCGATAAGTTCACGTGCCATTGCTAATGTCATTGCGTGAACAAACATCTGCATATAAAAATTCAGGATATTTGCGATAGCAAGTTTCCCGATCAGTTCTTTAAACAGCGCTAAGTCTTGTGGTTTAAGCGATTGAGTGGATAATGCGGATAATTTAGTAAGCCCGGGCCCCAGGTACTTATACGTGAACATGGATAAGATCAAAGAAAATATTATCGTAGGAGTTATTATTAACGTGTTTGACTTTATCGCAATGAAAGTGTCTCTTGCAAGCGGTATAAACTCTATTTTCTTAGCCATGTAATTAATGATAACATATTTAGTAATAGTTCAGCCAAACCGGTAAAAAAAGGGTTTTAATCCGGAAAACATTTGTTTTATTTCTAAAAGAAAGGTTATTATTAAAAATGTGGTGCTGTATCTTTTATTTAGAGGGAAATAACAATGGAGAATGCTAAGAAAACATTAGAAAAATATTTTTTACCGGTTGTTGCAGTGTGTTTCTTTCTTGGAGCATCTTTTACATTTTCTTATTGTGTATTTCCTTGTACAGGCAGTAGTCTGAGGTTTATCTTTTACGGCATTGTATTTTCATCTTTTTCTCTGCCAGTTTTTTGGGCTCTCTATAGTTATTACAGAAAAAGAATAATAGAACTGGAAATATCTTCAAAAGAGACAACCAAAGAACTACAAGACAACATGGAACTGCATTCAAAAGTAAATGCCCTGCTTGAGCGTGAAATCTACGAAAGACGTGAGGCTGAGGAGACGTTAAGGGAAAGCGAGGAAACTCTAAAAAAGATAACAAGCTCAGCCTCAGACGCCATTATCATGATAGACAACACCGGATGTGCTACGTTTTGGAGTCCGGGTGCGGAAAAAATCTTTGGATATACATCACAAGAGGTAATAAATAAGGATGTACACAAGATAGTTGCTCATCCGGACTTTTTTAATGTCTATGCAAAGGCATTTCCTGAATTTGCTGCCACTGGGCATGGCAATGTCATAGGGAAAACAATAGAACTGCCGGCAGTGAAAAAAGACGGTACTGTTTTCCCTGTTGAGCTGTCCCTCTCGCCGGTTAAAATAAAAGGAGCGTGGAATGCTGTAGCTATAGTCAGAGATATAACCCGGAGGAAAAGGAACGAAGAGAATCTTAGAAAACTTTCTGCAGCAGTAGAGCACACCGCTGACAGTGTTATTATCGCTAATATAGAGGGTTACATCGAGTTTGTCAACAGGGCTTATCTTTCACTTAAGGGAGTTATGGAAAAAGATGTCATAGGAAAGCTCATCAAAGACATCAACGAAGAGCCGTTTACTGAGCAGTTTTTTTCCAAACTACGTACCTCTGTAATTGAGGGCAATGTTTACAGAGGAGTAGCTGAAAATAAGGACATTAACGGTGAACATTATTATGTGGATATCACTGTGTCACCTGTAATGGGCTCGGATGGGACCGTCACTCATTTTATATTAACAGAGAGAGACATCACTTATAATTACATAACAGCAGAGGCCCTTAAACATTCCGAGGAGAAGTTCCGCTCTCTTGTAAACAATATTCCCGACGTTATCTGGACATGTGACATCAGTGGTAAGGTTGTTTTTATAAGTAAAAATGTCGAGGATCTTATAGGAAAGACTCCGTTAGAACTTCAAAATGCTGTCAATATTTATAAGTCTGGTTGTATTGTCCCAGATGATGTTGGCAAACTTAAAGCCGCTTATACCGATCTGTTTGAAAACAACAAACCTTTCTCGGTAGAAGTCAGGGTAATAAATCAAGAAGGAAGACAGCTCTGGCTAATGTGCCGTTCTATGTTAGCTTATGAAAAAAACGGCAGGTTATATGCTGACGGTGCACTTACTGACATAACCGAAATTAAACATATTCAGGATGAGCTCAATAAGGCAAAAGAGGAGGCTGAACAGGCAAATCGGGCAAAGTCGGAGTTTCTCTCTTTAATGAGTCATGAACTGCATACCCCCATGAATGCAATACTGGGTTTTGCACAACTCCTTGAATCTGACCCATACGACCCCCTTACTACATATCAGTTGGAAAATACAGCTGAAATCCTGAAAGCCGGTCGTCATCTGCTTGAATTAATTGACAATGTTTTAGATTTGTCGAAAATTGAATCCGGCAAGGTAAAGCTTTCCTTTGAACCTGTAAATTTGCAGGCACTAGTGGAGGAATGTATATCGTTGTTAACACCTATTGGTGAAAGCTGTCGTGTCTCTGTATCATTGGACATGGAAAGCTGTACCGGGACATTTGTCAGAGCTGACAGGATGCGGTTGAAACAGGTAATACTTAACTTACTTTCCAACGGCGTTAAATACAGCAAAGAGGGAGGCAGCGTTTTTGTACAATGCAATAGAGCTGATGAGATGTTTGAAGTCAGTGTGTCAGATTCTGGGATTGGCATATCTGAGGAAAATCTAAAGTATTTATTTCAGCCTTTTAGCAATACTGACTACAGTTGCTGCCCAATTGACGAACTGGGAATAGGGCTTGTTATGACAAGGGAGCTTATTTCCCTTATGGGCGGCACCATGGGGGTGGAAAGCAAAGAGGGCAATGGGAGCAGATTTTATTTCACAATTCCGGTATCAACTGCACTTTCAGACAATGAATTTAATAAACAGCGGTCATGTATATCTGATAATATTTTTTATAAAGAAGGAAAAGATAAATATATAATAGTTTACATTGATGATAATCCGGCAAGTATAACGCTGCTTGGCAGAATAGTATCACGTTATAACAATATAGAGTTCCTTTCTGCAAATGATGGGTTAACTGGAATACAACTTGCTAAAGAGCATAGACCGGACATTATACTTACTGATATTAACCTTCCGGATATATCAGGAGTAGAGGTGTTAAAGAGAATCAGAGAAGATGCTGAAACAGCACAGATACCTGTTATAGCGTTAAGCGGCTATGTAGATGAGGGTAACAAATGTAGTGTAAACAGGAATGACTTTACCGGATTTTTACTAAAACCATTTAATTTTAAAGAGCTTATGGGTATAATAGAAGGACTTTTAGCGAAAAAGATTAAGGAGCAATAAATTTTGGACGCAGAGCAAATATCTAAAGCTACAATATTGATAGTGGATGACAGCCAGGCAAACGTGGCATTGGTAGAAAAGATGCTCAAGGCTGAGGGTTATAAGAATATTTTAACAACGACGGATTCACGCCATGTTGTGGATTTGTATAAGTTGCATAATCCAGACTTGATTTTATTAGATTTGAATATGCCATTTATGGATGGTTTTCAGGTGATGTCAGAGCTAAAAAAGATAGAGAGTAAAACGTATCTTTCAATAATGGTACTGACTGCTTACACGGACAGGACAATAAGGGTAAAGGCGCTTGAGTACGGTGCAAAGGATTTCTTAACAAAACCGTTTGACAGACTTGAAGTGTTAACGAGAATAAAAAACATGCTGGAGATTCGCCTTCTACATAATGAAGTGATAGATTACAACAAGAGTCTTGAGGAAAAAGTACAGGAGAGAACGAGACAGTTAAAACACACACAGTTGGAGATAATCCGCCGTCTTGGCCGGGCATCAGAATACAGGGACAATGAGACCGGAAATCATATAATCCGTATGAGCCAGTTTTGTGAGGTAGTGGCAAGGGGTGCGGGTTTTAGTAAGGAACACTGTGAGTTAATACTTCATGCAAGCCCAATGCACGATGTTGGGAAAATAGGCATACCAGACAGCATACTTCTAAAGCCTGCAAAACTTGACCCTCAGGAATTTGAAATCATGAAAACCCATACAACAAAAGGTGCGGAAATTCTTGACAACCACGATTCAGAGATAATGATTCTTGCCAGAACCATAGCGCTGACTCACCATGAGAAGTGGGACGGCAAAGGTTATCCGTACGGCATCTCCGGTGAGGCTATACCCGTAGAGGGGCGTATTGTTGCAGTTTGTGATGTGTTCGATGCACTGACTTCAAAACGTCCTTACAAGAAAGCATGGAGCGTGGAGGATGCAGTTGCAGAAATAAAAAAGAACTCCGGTTTATGCTTTGATTCCGCGCTGGTTGAGGTTTTTGTTGAACATCTGGATGAGATTTTAAAAATCAAAGAAAGCTACGAGGATGTCTAATCCAGCAATCTGCCGTCTTCCATGTGGTAAATTTTTTGGGTTTTTTTAGCGAAGGACTCGTTGTGGGTAACGATTATGAAAGTTGTTCCTTTGTTTTGATTCATCTTAAGCATTATCTCAATAAGGTGCTCGCCTGTTTTAGTGTCAAGGTTACCGGTGGGTTCATCGGCAAGGACTACAAGTGGGTCAAGGATAAGTGCGCGTGCTACCGCCACTCTTTGCTGTTCGCCGCCGGAGAGTTCTGCCGGACGGTGAGTTATGCGCTCTTTAAGCCCAAGCTCGGTAAGCAGTGCGGCTGCCTTCTCTGTCACCTCCTCACGGTTTGCTCCTGAAATAAGTGCCGGCATCATCGTGTTTTCAAGAGTGTTAAATTCCTGCAAGAGATTATGAAACTGAAATATGAATCCTATCGTTTTATTTCTAAATGCAGCCAGTTTCTTGTCATCCAATGAAAACACATCCTGACCATTAAAGCTAACTGTGCCGGAGGTTGGTCTGTCCAGTGTGCCCATGACATGAAGCAGGGTGCTTTTCCCGGCCCCTGAGGCTCCCATTATGGAAATCAGCTGTCTGTCCCCTATTTCCATGTTTATCCCTTTTAAAACCTCAAGGACACCAGCATCGGTTTTAAACGATTTACTGAGGTCAGATATTATAACCATGCTTTTTCTCATCTACTGGATTTTGATGGTGTCGTTTGTGGGTTTTAGCTGGAGTTATATTGTCGTCTTTATCTGTGGTGTTGTCTTTAATTTCCTCTTTGACGGCTGTTTTTTTATTGATGATGGATTTTATCTTATTATAGGAGCGTATGACGATTCCTTTTAAAAACCCGTCTGATTTTTTTACAACATCGGCCTTTTCAGCGGCCTTTTCCGATAGTTCTTTAATTGCTTTGCCGGTACGTTCCGTCTCCTTACCAAACCACCGGAACTGCTCACCGCCTGAAACATATGATATAACATAAAACCCAATTACCGAAAAAATCGCTAAATATATAATCCGTTTTATAAGCTTAAACATACCAGTTCTGCTTTAATTACAATATCCACTTGTCAAGTTTAACATATCAGAGAGTACTCTGCAAAGCTAATCGCATATTCTCTTAAAATATCCCATCTTCACATACATCAAAACGGTGTGTTAAACTAAGAAAGATGATAAAGTCCTTTGCCGATCAGGTATAGAGACGGGGATACCTATGATGTTGGGATAGTGGATTATCACTAAGGAGGATTTTATGTACGACCTAAAAAGACAGCCGACTCATCTGGGGGTTATACTCAGAGATGAGTTCATTTCTCCACTAGGCCTAACTCAGGCAGAGGTTGCAAAGAGTCTTAAGACCACATCTGTTGCATTGAATGAGATAATTCATGGTAAGCGAAATGTCTCTGCTGATATGGCGCTTAGACTTGCACGGTTTTTTGACACATCAGAGGAGATCTGGCTGAATCTTCAGGACCAGTACGACCTGTATAAGGCCCGGGAAAGAAACAAGGATTTGATTAGTGAAATTAAACCGTATAGAGAAACGGCAAAGACATAACGGTACTCTTTTATTTTGGCACTACAGACCTTGAATAGATATGTTGTATAATATGATTTTGGGAGGTATATGGAACAAAAAATAATTGATGTTATAGATAGATTTAAATCTCTCTTATCAGATAAAATATCAGTTTCTGATATCGTTGTGTACGGTTCACGAGTTAGGGGAGATTCATCTGAACATTCTGATCTGGATGTATTGGTTGTTGTGGACATATCAAATCATTATATAGACAACATAATAAGCGACTGTGCATGGGAAGCCGGGTTTCCTGATGATATTGTTGTGGTTCCTATAGTTGTTACCGTTGGTGCATTGAAAGAAAGTCCTATACGGGAATCTTCATTTATTAAGGCGGTGTATAGAGAAGGCATTTTAGTTTGAACGATAAAATTGGATGATGTGTTATAACAAAGGAAAAAGTTAGTATTGCTATTTTAACTATTTAAACCTGAGCGGCTCTATGGGGTCAAGCTTTGCCGCCTGATATGCCGGATATATTGTTGATAAAAAACTAATTGTTAAAGCTGATACTGAGACCAGTACAAAATCTGATAGTTTCCACTTAACCGGCAGATGGCTGAGATAATACACATCTGGCGGGAGTTTTATGAGCTGATAGGAATCTAAGAGATAACAAGTTATCGCTCCTCCGGTTACTCCAATCAGTGTGCCGGTTAAACCTACAAGAAACCCCTGAATCATAAAAATTGCCATGATGCCGGAGTTGGTTGCTCCCATAGCTTTAAGAATTGAGATTTCACGCTCCTTTTCCATAACATTCATTATAAGAGTGGAGATGATATTAAAGGCCGCTACAATCACTATCAAGGTCAATATGATAAACATGGCAAATTTCTCAAGCTTTAGCGCTGAAAAAAGATTTCTGTTCATCTGCATCCAATCCCTTGCCCTGTAGGGAAACCCAAGCGCTGTGTTAAGCGTCTCTCTGACCTCAGAAGCCTTGTAGATGTCGTCAAGTTTAACCTGAACACCGTTTGCCGTGTCCCCTAATCCAAAGAACTTCTGAGCTGCTGCCATGTTTGTTATAGCAAGGCTTGAGTCATATTCATACATCCCGATTTCAAACACAGCCACAACCTTAAATTTTTTGGCCTTTGGGATCATACCCAGTGGACCTATCTCACCTACCGGAGAGATAATATTTACATAGTCTCCGTCTGTGACGCCAAGACCTCCGGCAAGCTCTGTGCCTATCACAATGCCGTCTTCTGTTTTGCCGAGCTCATCAAGTGAGCCGTTTTTAATGTACTTCTTTAAGTCTGTCACGTTTTTTTCAAGCTCTGGGATAACCCCCCTTAGATAAACCCCCTGAGCTCTTTTTCCCTGAGAAACCATCACCTGGCCAAGCACAAACGGAGCTGTGGCCTCAACATGGGGAAATTTCTGTATCTTAGCTGCAAGCTCCTCATACATTGGGATTGTGCCCTCATGGCTTAGTACCAGAAGGTGAGTGTTGACGCCAAGGATTTTCCGTTGCAAATCCTCATGAAATCCGCTCATTACCGAGAGCACTATGATGAGCGCCATAACCCCCAGCGCCACCCCGCCTGTGGATATGACCGTGTTGAAGGAGATACTTTTGTGTTTTTTCTTAGATTTAAGATATCTAAGCGCTATGGCAAAAAAGTATGGAAGTTTCACATCTGTGGCTTAAGCAAAGGAAACAGGATAACATCCCTGATAGAGTGTGAATCTGTTATTAGCATTGAAAGGCGGTCTATACCGATACCCTCCCCGGCGGCAGGCGGCATTCCGTACTCAAGTGCGCGTAAAAAATCCTCATCCATCCAGTGCGCCTCCTCATCTCCGCTCTCCTTAGCCTTCACTTGCTCTATAAACCGCTGTCTTTGGTCAATTGGATCATTTAACTCTGAAAACGCATTGGCTATCTCGCGTCCCATAATAAAAAGCTCAAAACGCTCAACAAGTTCCGGTTTATCGGCACGCCTTTTCGAAAGCGGTGAAATCTCAACAGGATAATCCGTTATAAAGGTAGGCTGGACTAAATCCGGTTCCACTTTCACCTTAAATATCTCATCTATCACATTTGTATAAGATGCTCCGGTAGGAATATTTAAACCCTCTTTTCTGCCCCATTCGGTGGCCTTTGCAGTGTCTCTTAAAATCTCCTCCGGAACCCCCTTTTCTATGAATGAATCAAAGAAAGACACCCGTTTCCATGGCGGCGTAAAATCAAGCTCAACCTCTCCATATTTTAGCTTAAGAGCTCCCACCACTTTATTTAACGCAAACGAAAACATCTCCTCTGTAAATGACATAAGGAAATTGTAGTCCTTGTATGCAATGTAAAACTCAAGCATTGTAAACTCAGGATTATGCTTTGTAGAGATGCCCTCGTTACGGAAGTTTTTATTTATCTCAAATATTCTCTCATACCCTCCGACAAGAAGCCTTTTCAGATATAACTCCGGGGCAATCCTTAGGTATAAATCCGTTGAGAGCGCATTATGATGGGTCTTAAATGGTTTTGCGGCTGCTCCTCCCGGAATTGGGTGCATCATCGGGGTCTCTACCTCTATAAAGTTGTGGCTTTCAAGAAAATCACGTATGGCTTTCACCAGTTTGCTGCGAATGGCAAAGGTTTTTCTTACCTCAGGGTTTACGATTAAATCAACATACCGCTGCCTGTAGCGGATTTCTACGTCCTTTAGCCCGTGCCACTTCTCAGGGAGCGGTCGCAGTGATTTAGAGAGGATTTTAAAATCTAAAACCTCTATAGTTAGCTCATCTGTCTTGGTTTTAAAAAGCCTGCCTGAAACTCCTACAATATCCCCTATATCTATTTTTTTAAAAATAAGGTATTTCGTTTCTGATAATATATTTTTAGCAATGTACAGTTGAATTTTTTCATCAGAGCCGTCCTGCAGATGAGAAAACGAGACTTTCCCAAAGTTTCTTAAAGCTATGATGCGTCCTGCAACGCTGCACTCAACACGCTCGGCCTCAAGTTCATCATGTGTCTTTGTAGCAAACCGCTCAGCAAGCTCCCGTGCCGAATTGCCGGGGTTAAAGGTTGCACTGTAGGGTTCAACACCCATAGAGCGAAGCTCCTCCAGCTTTTTCTTTCTCTGCTCTACTAGTTCGCTTAGCTCTTCCACTTGTACCAGTTACGGTTTAGATTTATTCCTAAAATAATCACAGCTCATTACTGTAACATTTTGTTGTTAAGCTTGACAAGTTTTAATTATTAAAATTATAATTCTACTCTACGCTACGTAAGCAGAGTTAGAACTGTTAGGGAGGGTAGGGTTATAAGGTATGAAAGTGATAGTGATGGATATCCCGGATGAGGGGATGCACATTGCCATAGACATGGCACTGAAGGCAGAGGGAATTGAGACGAAGGGGCCGGTAAGGGGACACATTGAGTTACAGAGAAGCGGCACTGAGGTAATAGTAAGTGGTAAGGCAAAGGTGGATATAGGTTTGCAGTGCGGCCTGTGTCTTAGCGAATTTATAAGCGAATTGCCGCTTGACCTTAATCTTCTGTACGCTCCGGAGGGTGAACCGGTCTCAGAGGACAGTGTGGAGTTAAGCACCGGTGAGATGGACGTGTGCCAATACAGTGAAGGAGAGATTGATATAGCACAAATGTTGAGAGAGCAGGTAATTCTTAACGTATCAATCAGTGCAGTGTGTTCAGACAACTGCCGGGGGCTGTGTCCTGTGTGCGGCATCAATTTAAACACGGAAACTTGTAATTGCAAAAATACGTCCGGAGAGGGACGTTTTTTTAAACTAAAAGATTTATTAACGAAAACAAATTAAAAGGAGTAGTAAATGGCTAATCCAACATCGCGGCATTCAAAGTCAAGAAGGGACAAAAGGAGGGCTAACTGGAAAGGAACAGCGCCGACTCTGATACTGTGTCCGGATTGTAAGGCGGTGAAATTGCCGCATCGGGTTTGTATGAGCTGCGGTAAGTACAACGGCAGAAGTATTCTCGCAGTGAAAGAAAAAGAATAAGAAATTTATAGAAAAGAGTAAAGAAAAATGATAATAGCCCTGGATGCCATGGGAGGCGATAATGCCCCCGGAGTCAACGTGGACGGAGCGGTGGAGTCAGTTAATGAGCTGCCGGATATAAAGATTATACTGGTGGGTCAAACTGATGTCTTAGAAGCGTTGCTTGCAAAAAAGAAATACCGTAGTGGAGCAATCGAAATAAGACATGCCTCCGAGGTCGTAAGCATGGATGACTCAACAGCAAATGCGTTAAGAAAGAAGAGAAATTCCTCCATACGAGTGGCTGTTGAGCTGGTAAAATCAGGCGAGGCACAGGCGGCGGTAAGCGCAGGGCATTCAGGGGTGGCGATGGCAACCTCACTCACGATATTAAAGAAGGCTCCCGGTGTGGACAGGCCTGCCATAGCTGTGTTAATGCCAAGAATTAAGGGGCGTTTTCTTTTAATTGACGCCGGAGCTAATGTTGACTGTAAGCCTATAAACCTCCTTCAGTTTGCTCTTATGGGATCAGCCTACTACAAGTTGGTTTATAACGTAGAGGCGCCCACAGTTGCCCTTCTAAGCATAGGCGAGGAGGATTCAAAGGGCAATGAGCTTACCAAAGAGACATTTAAATTATTAAAATCGGCAAAAATCAACTTTATCGGCAACATTGAAGGAAAGGATATTTTTAAGGGGCTTGCCGATGTGATTGTCTGTGACGGATTTATCGGAAATACTGTTCTTAAAGTAAGTGAGGGTCTGGCAGAGGCAGTAATTCAGATACTTAAGAATGAAATATCAGATTTAACTTTTGGCAAACTTGGGTTTTTGTGTTTAAGACCAGCATTCAGAAATTTTAAAAAGCACACCGATTATGACGAAAGCGGTGGCGCACCTCTATTAGGAATAAACGGCACATGCGTAATCTGCCACGGCAGGTCATCGTCAAAAGCCATACGAAACGCTTTGAAACTTACGCATCAACTTGCTATGCAGAACATAAATAAAATAATAGCCGATGATATCGCCTCACAAAATATGCTCAGAACCGAGGGAACTTAGATTTGAGCAATGCAAGAGTAATTTCAACAGGCTCATATCTGCCTGAGAAGGTTCTTACAAACAGTGATCTCGAAAAAATGGTTGACACCTCTGACACGTGGATAGTAGAACGAACCGGAATACATGAGCGCAGGATTGCCGCTGATAATGAGACGGCATCAGATATGGCTTATGAGGCATCAAAGCTGGCGCTGCAACGGGCAGGCTTATCGGCAGACAGTCTTGATATAATAATAGTGGCAACAATCTCCGGGGATATGCCGATTCCGGCTACAGCCTGCTATGTGCAGAAAAAGCTTGGCGCCTCCAAAGCCGCAGCGTTTGATATAAATGCCGCATGTTCCGGGTTTATCTTTGGCCTTTCAACCGCTAATGCGTACATAAAGGCAGGGTTATATAAAAGAATTCTCTTAATAGGTTCAGAGGTTTTAACTAAATTTACAGACTGGCAGGACAGAAACACATGCGTCTTATTTGGAGACGGCGCTGGAGCAGTCATTCTTGAAGCACATGATGGATACAATGGAGTGCTTTCTGTTGATATTCACTCCGACGGCGCTCTATCTGATATTTTGCTTTTACCGGGTGGCGGCTCAAAACATCCTACCTCGGTTCAAACTGTAAATGACAGGCTTCATTATATTAAAATGAAAGGGAACGAGACCTTTAAGATTGCTGTCAGAACTCTTGAGAAACTTGTGGTTGACGCTCTTGAAAAAAACGGAGTTGACCCAAAAGACTTGGCTCTTTTAATCCCACATCAGGCAAACCTGAGAATAATCGCTGCAACAGCCAGCCGTCTTGGCCTTACTATGGACAGAGTGATGCTAAATCTCAACAGATGCGGCAACACCTCGGCAGCTTCAATCCCAATAGCCCTCGATGAAGCAGTCGTAACCGGACGCGTAAAGGATGGAGATTATATCCTGCTTGAGGCATTTGGCGGCGGCCTCACATGGGCATCCGCTCTGATTAAGTGGTAGAAAGAACAAAATGAATAAGTAATAAGGGAGGGCGCTGCCCTCCCTTAGACCCTCCCGCAAGGGGTTTTGAACCCCTTGACCCCAGGTTTTGGGTTAGTGATCATCCGAAGCTGTCATTGCGAACCCCCGCAGGGGGTGTGGCAATCTCCTTTTTTTATAGAATGTTATATGTTGTGTTAAAGAATTTTTTAACCGGCGTTCCGCCGCTTAAAAAGTCTCACAGCGAGCTCCGCCCGCTAAACTGACGAAAAGATGAAAGGATTTATAGCATTACGTTAATACCGATTTGTCGCCAAAAAGCTAATATAATGTAATGGTGGAGAAAAAGGACTGGATCCCGCAACAAGTGCGGGATGACAAAGAGGTGGTGCGAGATGACAAAGAGGCTGGGGTTCCTATCCTGTCATTCTGTCCCTTTCCTGTCATTCCTGCGAAGGCAGGAATCCAGGTCTTTTATTTATATCTTTGAACGTAACTCGGTATAACTACTGTTCTGCAAGAAAGTCCAGTAATTCGTTATAAGAATTATCTCCTTTATATTTCGCCATTTTGAGACCTCTGAGAAAAGGAGAAATATCATCGTCACCACAATTATCCAGCCTTAAAGGAATTACTCTTTTATCTGTTTTTTTAGAAAAAATATCGTATAAAACAGATTCATATTCGGCTCTACACCAATTTGATTTTCCAAGATTTTCGCTTAGGCAGGGCATAATGTGCTTACTGTCTTTCAACCCCTCTTCTATCTTTTCTATGATCCTCTCGCCAAATCCTATCTTTTCATGATCAATCCAATAGCTTATCCCTTTAGTTTTCAAATCACGCAATATCTCATTTTCAATTGTGTCCTTATCTTTACGGGCGTGGCTAATAAACACATCGTACTTTTTTGTATGTTCAAGAAGCTCTTTAAGTGATACAGGTTTGGCAGTTTTACCACAGTTAACTTTGAGTTCGCCCTGAATTTCCATCTGAGTGAGAAAATCATATTCAAATAGGTACTTACAGTCTTTAAAACACGGGCATGGCACTTTTAAATCAGCCTTAAGATTTTTGGTTATTTCATGAATACTCTCAAAGTGATTTCTTATAGTAGTCAAAATTTCACGTTTTTTATCTCCAGCTATTGTAATCTCTATTTTCCTGTCGTTTGGATATGCTCTTATATAAGCTTTTGTTTTATTGCCGTTATCAATTTTCTGTAATATCGCACCAGTACGCCAGCATAAATAATTTTGGTTTTCATCTCGTTTGATTAATTCATGGGCTCTTACAATAAACCTTGGGATAACCGTTTTTGGTAAAAAGTCATATTCATATATGACCTTTACGCTGCCCTTTAAATCCCAGTCTATGTCAACGCTTTCTTTGGTTAAAGCGCTAGCTATGACGTGATTTTCTTTTTTCTCTATTTGAAATGATAACTCTAACCTTTTCATTAAATTAAGAAGTACATCGTGTTTTTCTTTTGGATAGCCATCCTCTTTTTTCCAAATATCAGTCAAATCGTTCTTATGTAAAATCCCTTTTCCTTCTATAACTGCTCTTGACGACACAACCTTATAGACCGCATTAGTGCCCCATGATGGTTTTATAATTATCGTATTGTGCAGTGTCAAATCGTCTTTAAAATGTAAAAACACGCCTAAATCATGAAGATATTCATCAAGCACATTTTCCTTACCTGCTTCAATTCCGTTTTCATTGCACAGCTTTTGAAATTCTGAATACTCAATATGGTTTCTTGTATCATTTTCTAATTGCTCTCTGATTTTTATCCATGGCTGCGGCCAATCACTACCCATATGTGGCAACTGGGCGGCTATCTCAGCTATATCGGCTTTCAGTTTATCAAAACTATCATGAACCTTATCAGGTTCTTTACAACTTACGCGATAAAAACCTTGTATGATACCGGGGAATCTCTCTTTTAAATCTTTTAAATTAATATCACCTGCGTATTCGTCGTACTTATTAAGAACTAAAATAACCGGACTGCCCACACCGAATACCTTAATGGTGTTAAGCCAGTGTTCAATTCTGCCGTATTCGTCCTCTTGTCTGGCATCCCATACAAGCATATAAACAGAGCGCTTTGTCAGGAAAAACTGATGGGTTGCGTGGTAAATCTCCTGTCCGCCAAAATCCCACACATTTAACTTTATATTCTGATTGTCTTGAATTTTTAAAGTTAACGACTTTATTTCTATTCCTTTTGTTGTTTCCTGAGTTTCTGAAAAACTGTTATCAATTAGTCTTCTTAAAATACTTGTCTTTCCAACGTCACCCTGCCCAACAATTATTAACTTTGCTTCATATCGTTTTTCAATTTCTGGTTTTTGTTCTGCTGTAGCAATAATGGATGTATATAAAACTGGTGATGCCACTGTAATTGTACTTTGCTTTTCTAATGAGTCAAAAAATTCTCTTATCGCATTAATGCCATTTCTTGCTATCTCTATCGGCGGGGTTACAAGTGGGTTGTCATCTACCCAAAATGCAAGTGATTTATTAAGGTTTCCAAACTCAGGCTGGAGACTCGTTAGTTGGTTTCTAGATAAATCAAGTCTAAGCAAATTCTTAAGTTTTCCAATCTCAGGTGGGAGGCTTGTTAGTTCTTCACTAGCCAAGTCTAGTTCTTTAGCTTTATTTTCATACGCTTTATTGATTACTTCTAATAGTTCATTTTCATCCATTTTGAACAAGCCCCCATAATTGATCCTCTAATTACTCCTGTTAATGTTCTGTCATAGCAGAACGAAAAGAAACACGGTCTGCTATATAATGATTAAAGTTTTCTATAGGATTATTGTACAGATTCTATGATTATTTTGCAAGAAGCTGTTAAACCCGTTGTTGGAGCAACCAACACCGCGTTTCAGGGGAGTGGGGTTTAATATCGAATTGCAATCTAAGTTTTATATAAAGAGGAGATTACGACGTCGCTACCGCTCCTCGTAATGACGGATAGAAAGACGCTAACCCTTGTAGTCATTGCGAGCGCAGCGTAGCAATCTCCTCCTTTTTCTGTAACTTAATTTTGTATTTGAACGCTACCCTGTATTAAAAAGTAATTCCAATTCTTACAGTTTGGGGATTTAGCACGTAATTTTTCTTAGTATTAATATTACTTTCGCAACAATTTATCTGTTAATTCATTAATGGTTTTATGTAAAACTGCACCAATTTGATTTCCCAAGATTTTTACTCAGGCAAAGCAATGAATTAACCTGGAATTAGTGCAAAACTAAACCTGGATTACATTTAATGGAATTTAGATTACGGGCAGCATCTGCATAATCGGGTTGATATTCTAACGCTATTGCAAATTCTGACACTGCCTCCTCTATAAGTCCCTGTTTTAAATAAAGTGCACCTAGGTTGTTATGAGCCACTGCAAAGGCTGGAGTTATAGCTATGGCTTTTTTGTAATTTTCCAGTGCTTTCTTAAGCACGCCGCGTTTAAGATAAATATTGCCAATGTTATTATAAGTTTGAGCAAGATCGGATTTTAATTGTAATGCTTTTTCATACAGCTTAAGTGCTTCGTCGTATTGCCCTTGTGAGGCATAAATATTTCCAAGATTGATGTAAGGCGGAGCAAAAAGGGGATTCGTTTTTATTGCCAGTTCATAAGCGCTCTTAGCATCATTAATCTCTCCAAGGTGTTCATAAATATATCCTGTCAGGTTGATTGACTGATAGTCGTTTATGTTTAACTCTATAGCTTGTTTAGCTGCTCTGAGTGCTTCGTCGTAGCGATATTTGTTGAAATATGCGTTTGCTAAAAAATTGTAGGGAAGGGGATGCTGCGGTGCTTTTCTGACATTATCCTCCCACAATGTTATCTCGCTTTGCCAGTGTACATTATTTGTATAAGTCGTAAGAGTTAAAATAATCGCTATTCCTAAAGAGATTATTACTATTACTTTCTCTCCGAATTTCCGCAAAAATCTGAATGCTAAAGCTCCCACAAAAAGAGAAAATCCTGCCGATGGCAAATATGCCCTGTACTGAAGCAATACCCATTCTTTTACGGCAACCAGTAGCTGAGGTGAAATATTAATAAAAAACCATAAAATTCCAAAGGCTGCTAATTTGTAAAAGAGACGGTTGTTATCATCATTTTTCTTTTTAAACGAATCAAAAATTAAGACTGCTAAATAGCTAAGAATTATCAGAACAAAAACTCCGGATAAAATCACCCGGTAGTCTGAAAAAACCTTTGAGACCGGATAGTAGTATATGAGGGTTTGGTTAACCGGAAAGATTAGCATTTTTATATAAGTTACAACCGCTCTTATCTGGGTAAAGAAGTTTTCTCCGGCTGAATAAACATACAGAGGGTTTCTTGTGGCAGAATAGCTAAGGGATTTATCAACGGAGCTGAAGTCATTAACTTTACTTAAGTCGAGATGGATGCCGAATGTTCCTAATTTTATTAAAATTAAAGGAATAATTACATAGAAAGGAATAAGAAAAAATATTCGTTTTGTCACTTTACCCTTAAAAAATAAAAATTCATAGGCGGTAAGTATCACAGGAAGCGTAATGGCAGATTCTTTGGTCTTAACTGAAACCAAAGCAAAAAACAGTGACAAAGCATAAAACACGTATTTTTTTAATTTTATCTTAGGATCACCACAGCCGGTCCTCCGCCATAAAGCATAAAACACCAACGACGACAAGTACATCAATGTAACTAACGAGGAATACCTCTGTATGATATACGTCACTGCCTGAATTTGATTCGGATGTAGTGTAAAAATTAAAGCAATCAGGAAAGCTACATTTTCATTTATTGCTCTTTCTGAACTTTCTGCAGTAGATTTTCCTGATACAGCATTCAATGTAAGCAAACTAAAAGCAAATAAAAGAAGACCGTTTATTATATGAATCAAAATATTAACAATATGATAGCCAGGTGGCTTGAGTCCGTGGAGTTTACAATTTAAAAAGAAACTTGTTTCGGTTACAAACCTCATCTCGGTAAAGTCTCTGTACTGACAAAGATTTTCGAGGTTGTGGTCATCAAGTACAAATGGTGAATTTAAAGTATTGCTATAAGCAAGTACTGCTAAGACAATAATAACAGATATTTTAATCAGCCTAATATTTAAAAGACCGGTAAACTTGTTAATGATATTATGAATTTGTTTTAATTTCATAGGATTTAGTATAACACAGCAGTTTTGAGGTTATCGCAGCTTTTTTTTAACAAAGACAGTTAAACTAACTTTAATAGGTGTCTGATTATTGACATACTAAAGGAATAACTATACAATATTATTAATGAAAGAAGGACAGACCAGAACATGTTTTAATAAGTTAATCGGTAAGTCTCAGGAGATGCAGCGTCTTTATTCGATAATAGAGAAGGTGGCATCCTCAGATAGTACCATTTTGATAATGGGAGAGAGTGGAACTGGTAAGGAGTTGGTGGCTAAGGCGATTCATTTTTTAAGTGTAAGGGCAGAGAATCCTTTTGTACCTGTTAATTGTGGTGCAATTCCTAAAGAATTACTTGAGTCTGAACTCTTTGGCCACGAAAAGGGTGCTTTTACTGGCGCCATTTGTGCACGCAAAGGACGCTTTGAACTTGCCGATACAGGCACGATTTTTCTTGATGAAATTGGTGAGCTGCACCCATCCCTGCAGGTAAAACTCCTCAGAGTTCTGCAAGAAAGGGAATATGAAAGGGTAGGGGGAGTTAAAACCGTAAAGGGCGATGTCCGAATATTGGCTGCCACAAATAAGAATCTTGAGGAGGCTACAAAGCGCGGAGAGTTCAGAGAGGATCTCTACTACAGACTAAACGTCATACCTGTTAAGATATCGCCTCTTAGGAACAGAAAAGAAGATATTCCTATTCTAAGAGACCATTTTATAAAGATATACTCCGACAAAAGAGCTATAGAGCATATTGTGGTTAATGACGACGCTATGGAGCTTTTAGTGAAGTATAACTGGCCTGGAAACGTCAGGGAACTTGAAACCCTTATAGAGCGTTTCACCATACTGACGGAAAACGGGGTCGTAACTCTTGAGGATCTACCGGAGAGGTTTTTTCCTGCTAATCCTCACACGTCTGTTATGTCATCAGGCGGCTTATCCCAACTTCCCCCTGAGGGGATAGATTTGAACTCCTTTCTTGATGACATAGAAACCAATATAATACACCAAGCACTGGAACGCTCTCAGGGAGTGAAAAGTAAGGCCGCTGCTCTTTTGGGTTTAAACAGGACCACCTTTATAGAGAAATTAAAAAAGAAGGGAATAGATACTATAAAGTCTGGTGATTCACAATGACAGCAGCACGACATATAGCCGAAACATGTCATTTGTTTGACGTGTTGAGATTTAAATAACCTTTTTAAATTAAGAACTTACCAACTGGTATATAATTTGCTACTATAATTTGATGAAAGTCTATATCTTTTCAATAGTTTTTTTAATCTTTGTCTCTTTAATGACAAATGCTTTTGCATTATCGCTCCCTGAACTCATTTTGACGCCGGAGTTAAAGCAGGCATGGGTTTTGATTGAACTAAAGGACTACAGCAAAGCAATAAAAATGCTTGATGAGTGCAGGCCGTTACAAAGCAAGGGTGCTGATGAATTGGCCGCCTGTAATTATCTCTATGCAAAAGTTCTTCAGTTAAGGGGCAACGATACTGAGGCAGCAGAAAGGTACGGCAGGGCTTATGTATATGCGAAAAACAAAAATATAAGAGAAGAGGCGCTGTTTAAACAAAGTAAAATCAATTATGAGAAAAAACGATATTTTCTATCCAGGGCTGAGTTTAAGGCATTTTTGAGGAATTTCCCAAAATCAAAATATGCTGCAGAGGCTGGAGCATACCTGGCTAAGAGTCTGGAGGAAACAGGAGCTATAGAAGAGGCTCTTACTTACTATGACAAAGCTGAAGATTCACCTGAGGTTCTATATGGCAAAGCTAATATACTGCATCAGATGGGAAAATACAAAGAGGCTGAAAAAGCATACTCAAAAGCCATTTCAAAAGGTATGGGTTATCTTTTAAAAGACGAAAAAACTCGGTACTATTATGGCGAGAATTTATTTACTAATGGTAATACTAAAAAGGCAAAAAGCTTCTTATCTTTGGTAAAAGACGAAAAATTTAAGGACAGGGCGAAGCTCTATATTGGGATTATCTCAATGGAGGATGCAAAACCAGATAAAGCTATAGAGTTTCTTACGGAGGCAGCAAGTGCAAAGGACAGTTTAGCAAAAAAGAAAGCGTTCTTAAATCTGGCTGCATTATTTATTAAGCACGATATGCCGGATAAGGCAAAAGAAGCGCTTGAAAACCTCAAAGCTCTTTTTATGACTGAAGAGGAGAAAGTAAAGTTCAGAAAAACTCTCTTATCACTTGCTGATGCATATATGAAAAACAGTATGCCTGATAAGGCAAAAGAAGTGCTCCTTAACCTTAAACACATGCTAACGAATGATGAAGAGAAAGCCTTGTTTCGAAAATATTTTTTGAAACTTGCCGACACGTACCTGGACAAAGGAATTGTTGATGAGACAACAAAACTTATTGCGTCGCTTAAGGAAATGAACCTTACTGAGGATGACAAGGCAATGCTTAGAAAAATCTATTTTAAACTTGTAAACACACAGGTTAAATCGGGTGTGTTAAATGAAGCTAAAGAAACACTTGATGTTATAAAGTCTATGAATTTGACAACTGATGAAAAAAATGAATTAAGTCTTATGAATGTAAATATGAAGCTTAAGGGGAAAAAGTTTAAAGATGCAATAGATGCGATAGTTGAACAATTGAAGAGTTCACCAGATTCTAAGGAACTTTCTGACATGCTTCAAAATGTGCTTAGTGAGGCTATGAAAGGAGATAAAAAGGAATTCCTTTCGTTATGGGACTCATATGGCTCGTATCTTTTAAATCCATCCCGTGAAAAATTTATAATGGATGTGAAAAATGCGCTAAAAGGCCAGGGCAAATCCTACGAAAATATTCTGCTTTGGCAGTCTAAAAACGGACCTGAAAAGGAAAAGTACAATGCCCTCCGGGAACTCTCCGATATGTCATCAAAGGCTGGAGATAAGTCTGCTGCAGTTAAATATCTGGGACAGCTTAAGGGGCTAAATGCGACACCTGACGAAATCAACCGTCTTGAGGCTGATATGTTTTACTCAAATGGTGATTTCAGGAATGCAATTCTGAAGATGATGGATCTTAAGGAATTAAAAAAGGATGACAAAAAAATAATCGTTGATACAATTGGTCAGATAGATGACAAGGCAAGGGGAGCGGCATTTTTTGAAAAGACAATCAATACATTAGGTGCTTCGCAGAGCGATTACCTGCTGCTTGCCGACATGTATGCCAGTGCCGGCAAAAAAGAGCAGGCAATAAAGTATTACAAACAAATTTTACAGACCGACCCCGGTAATGACAGAGCGCTCTACGGCATTGCAACCGGCTCAACCGGAGCCGAGGCCGGGGATGCTTTACAGAAACTGAGTCTTATCAATTCAACGCTTGGAAACTATGCTAAATCAATGCTCCAGCAAAAGGAGCTGGATAAAAAACTGGAGGGAGCAAACCCCTGATATGGAAGATATAGGCAGACTTAACGAAGCATTCAACAACTTTACAGTTGCCTCTAAGAGTCTTGAGCTTTTGTATGAAAAGCTTAAGGAACGTGTTCATTATCTTACGATAGAGCTTGAGGAAAAAAACAAACAGCTTGAGCAGGCACTCAGCGACACAGAGGAGGCAAAGGACTATCTGAAGGGGATTTTAGAGAGTCTCAGTGAGTCAATTATTGTAACCGATTCAAACGATAGTGTGACGATGTTTAACAGAGCCTCGGTGAATCTTCTCAGGATAGCAGAGTCGGAGGCTATTGGGAAACCGATAGAGAGCCTCGATTTTACGATTGAAACTGAGGGCCCTGATACTTTTTTAAATGTTGAAAACAGCCAATATAATGTACTTGTGTCAAGCTCTACTGTTACTGATTCAGAGGGAGCGGTAAGGGGAAAGGTCTTTTTGCTTCAGGACATCACAAGGCTAAAGGAGCTTGAAACCCAGCACGAAAGAAACAAGCGCTTGATAGCGATGGGTGAGATGGCAGCACAAATTGTGCATGAGATACGGAGTCCGCTTTGCAGTATTGAGCTCTATGCCAGTATGCTTGAAAACGAACTTGGACAAACTCAGCACGCAACCCTTGCCAGAGGGATATCAACCGGCATCAGGAGCCTAAACAACATTCTAACAAACATGCTGTTTTTTGCAAAACCTCAGAAACCGTTATTTGTTGATATTAAAACCTCCTCAGTGATAGACGAATCTCTGGATATGCTTTTGCCATTAATTGAGGCACGGGGGATAACGCTGCAGAGATTTGATGATGGCACCTCACCTTTAGTTAAAGGAGACCTTGAGCTTTTGAAGCAGGTGCTAATGAATATAATCATAAACGCAGTTCATGTAACGCCAGAAAATGGGACGATAAAAATAGCAGAAGCAACAGAAAACAATTTAGCGGTTATTAAAGTAATAGATGAGGGAGAGGGGATAAGCCATCAGAATATAGAGAGAATCTTTGATCCATTTTTCAGCACAAAAGACAGGGGCACAGGATTAGGATTAGCCATAGCGTCAAAAATAATGCTCGTTCATGACGGAGCAATAAAGGTCAAAAGCGAACCCGGCAAAGGCAGCAGTTTTGAGATGAACCTGCCGCTCAGTAGAACGATTTAGATGGCTTAGATTTGTAAAGCCACAATAACAAGTTGCAAATGATTGTATCTTAAGAGTATTAATTCATATTATAAATTTAGCTTATAAATATATAAATATATTTTATTTGCATTTACACACGTTTATCTATTAGCATATAGATAGCCTCATCTACCACGAGTAGAAGGAGATCTTTTGCCGCTCCTAAAAGGGCGGCAAATGCACTTATGTTACTCGTTCATTAAAGCGTTTTCTTAATTTTAGTTTTGTAGCATCTCCTTCGACGTAGTATGCTGTTTTTAAGAAATATATAATGCCTTTTCTTAACTTTCGCTTTTGAAAGATAATCACGTAATCATAGTTTTCAAGCCATATGTATGTATCTATCTTTTGAGAATCTTTATTATCCCAAAACTTTATAGATATATCAGTATAGTTGTCAACGCAAGTGCGGCACCACGGCAATCGCTCTGCCCTCCGCGGGTCAAACTGTCGTTCCCCAGCTTCACGATTGTCTCTCTCTATTAAGTGCCAGAATCCCTCTTCATAATTCTCTCCACTTTTTATTCTTCTATCCCACCACACCATTAATCCACAGAGCTTTAGATTTCCGTATTTAATGTCACTTTCAAATATGGAATACAACGCCTTAAGGACTTCATTCCATTGCCCATCTGTGGACACCATTTGAGGTAACCATTTAGGCTGCTCAGTCATTATTTGCCTCTGAAGCATTCCACCTGAAAAGGTTTACTTTATTCTCTAGGAGCAGGGTCGTTTTTGTCAGGCAATAGTGTGAGCGTTCTTTTATTCTCTGAATTATTGCCTCTTTTGCCGAGTTCCCTGATAGCCCTCGATTCAGGTATGAAATTGCACCAGTCAAAAGGTCGGTTAATTGAAGTACTTCGACTTCATGTGACCTTACCAATTGTATAAAATCTATAATAGTTTTAGAAAAGTCATATCTGTTATTGCTGAGAACCTCATGAAGCTTCTTGACTCTTTTACCACCTCTTGTATCCTTAATATCAAGGTAAATTCTATAAGTGTGCTCCGGGCTTATAATTACTTTGAGCATGTCGAAGTACATTTTATAATACCACTCATCATGAGTTTGTCCGTGTTTTAAATGGTCAAGTTTAGATTTATCAGGAACAATCAACGCTCTAAAGTGCAGATCATTATCATCGAAAAAGTAATCAACCAACCCTAAATAAAAAGCTTTCTTTGCAGGGGAAACCTTTGTCCATTTAATCTCAAAATCTTTACTTATTCCATGTTCAATTTTCTTCTCACGAATTCTTACTGATATTTCGCTTGCTTTATCTCGTTTGCACCAAATCGCACCTAAAACCATTGCTTTCTGTTGGTCATGCTCTAAATGACAGCTTTCATCGCAATATATGTTGTATAACTCACTCATACTTTTCTGCATCCTCAAGTTTAATTTCTATCTTTTCCACAGCGATATTAGCAAGTTGCCATTAAGCGTATCTTCAGAGAATGTATTCATATCAAAAAGTTTATTTACAATATATAGCGTTATCAAGTTGTTTTAAAAGATAAGAAATTAGACTTAGTATATCCAAACAGTCCTCATTATTCATATTCCAGTCTATAGCAGGCTCATGCGCTTGAGGATTGCGAATAGCTCTCATAAGACCGGCGGAAAGATGCATAATCCCTTCTTGTACGTTTATATCTGTATCAGACTCACATCTTGTGAACTTTAGTACACCATTTTTATTCAAAGCAGACATCATTAATTCGCTTCCATCTTTATTACTTTGAGACTTTTCTTTAACAAGTTTGTTATATACTTTACTTGCCTCAAAAACAGCATGAAAATAGTGTCCGTCATTAAATAGACGCTCACAGTTTATATTTATCTCGCTATGATAATTTCTTGAAACGAAATCGTTTAAGTTCGTGTCATAAGAAACTTCTACTACATCTTCATTTAAATACTCATAAATATCATTCATATCTGTGTTTGGTGTTATCTCTTTTATAAATTTATATAATAATTCGTTTATTTTAGATTCTTCCATGTTCTGTTTTGCAAGCGTTAAAATCCAGTCATATATTAACTTAGCCGTTTCAGATGTTATGAAGTCGTTAGGAAAAGATTCTTTCTGGAAAGGAAATAAAGCATTAGCAATCATACCTATATAATTTATTTCTATATTATTCCAATGCCAATGCCCTATATTGGTAGCTATCAGCCTATAATTCATGTTGGATTCACCTTTATATCAAGCTCTGAAACATCAATCTCCCTGTCTATCAGTTTGGGCAGAAGCAGTTCACGGTATCGTGGAGGGTGGTCAACAATTTTTATAGCTTGTTCTTGATACCATTTCCTGTTGCCATAAGAATTATGTATTATAGGTTCATATATAAGGTTTGTCAATCATATTTTTTTATTAGCAATACCAAAAAAGCTTGTCTTTTTTGTCAGAGAAATGATAAAAACAACTGGGCCTCACCACTATGAGATTCATACACACATCGGACTGGCATTTGGGCAGGTTTTTCTTTGGTTTGCATCTAACTGCTGATCAGGAATATCTGCTAAAAGAACAATTTATACCGCTCATTAAAGACACAAAGCCTGATATCTTGTTAATCTCAGGTGATCTGTATGACCGCGGGGTGCCGCCTTTAGAGGCTGTTGCTCTCTTAGATGAGGTTCTTTATAAAATCATAGCAGAGCTGAAAGTTCCGGTAGTTATTATATCAGGTAACCACGACAGCGGAGAGCGCCTTGCTTTTGCCTCTCGGTTTTTATCGGAACAAAAACTGTTTGTTTTTGGCGGGTTTAATCCTGATATTGACTCAGTAACCATATCAGACTCTTACGGCGCTATTAATATCTACCCGCTGCCATACACCGAACCGGTTACTGTAAGGGATGCCCTTAGTGACAAAAACATCACCGACCACAATAGCGCCGTCTCCGAAGTGTTAAACATTATAAAACGAAAACACCCCTCTACAAACAGAGCAATCGTGATGGCACACGTTTTCACAATCGGTGGAGAGACTTGTGAATCGGAAAGACCCCTGTCATCCTCCTCATTTGCTGGCGGTATAGATACTGTTAACACATCCCTCTTTAACGCTTTTCATTATACTGCACTAGGACATTTGCACAGAGCACAGACCATTGGCAGCAATAAGGTCAGATACTCAGGCTCACTGATGAAATATTCCTTTTCAGAGGCAAACCATGTAAAATCCGTGGAACTCGTGGATATGGACAGAGACGGTAACTGTACATCGGAACGAATTCCTCTCACTCCAAAAAGAGACCTCAGGCAAATTACCGGATTTCTCAAAGACATTCTTAGTAATGAAAACCGGTCGGATGACTACCTTGAGGTTACGCTCCTTGATGAGGGAGCTCTGCTTAATCCCATGGAGAAATTAAGGGAGAAATATCCAAATGTGCTTAAAATAGAACGTCCGATGCTTATGAGGGCTGACTCTAAATTTTCAAATAATCGGGATCACAAAAAAGCAACAAAATCAGAGCTTTTTAGTTGCTTCTTTAAAGAAGTGGAGAATAAAGATTTAAACGATGAACAAAAAATTGTCTTTAACGAAATATTGGATAACATCAACAAGGACAACCAGTGAAACCGTTAAAATTAATAATAGAAGGCTTTGGTCCATACGTAAATAAGCAGGTTATTGATTTCACTGTTTTAGGAAACAGAACACTGTTTCTGATTCACGGTAACACAGGCTCAGGCAAGTCCACGATATTGGACGCTATATGCTTTGCCCTTTACGGAGAAACCTCAGGCAATGAAAGAACCGGCACTCAGATGAGAAGTAATTTTGCAGACGGCAGCGTTCCTACTGAAGTTACTTTTGAATTCACTGTGGGCAGTGAAAGCTACCGCATTACCAGAAACCCTGCCTATGGTAAAAAATTGGTAGGAGCAGCACTATGGAAAATCACCGATTACAATAATCCTGAGTTGATGGCAAACAAAAAAACGCTGGCTGATGAAAAGATGATTACACTGCTTGGGTTTAATGCCGAGACATTTCGTCAGGTGGTTGTGCTTCCTCAGGGCAAGTTCAGAGAGCTTCTTATGTCGCCTGTGAAAGAACGTCAAAAAATCCTTGAGGTTCTCTTTAAAACCGAGGAGTACAGATTAATTGAGGAGGCGTTAAAAGAGGCTGCTAAAGACATAAAATCTAAAGCGGAACATGAGCTTATCAAAAGACGTGAGATACTTAACGAAAGCGATTGTTCATCATTTGAAGACCTGAGTTTTAAGTATGATGAGTATGGTAAGTGTATCGCAAAATATGAAGTGATTGTTAAAGATTCACAGGAAAAGTCCGAGTCGGCAAGGAATTTATTGGAGAGAGTTAGAAGAGATAATGAAAAACTAAAGGAGCAGGAAAACGCAGAGGAGGCTTTAAAATCCCTTCAGCATCGGGAGGATGAGTTTAAACAAAAACAGGTTAAGCTCATAAATGCCCGTAAGGCGCTTCCACTTACTGAGGTGGAACACTCTCTCAATGAGAGGCTTAAAGAATTTGAAAAAGCGGTTAAAGAACACGAAAACGCAGCGAGGGAGTTTACGGAGGCTGATGTTATGAAAAAAGCAGCAGAGGAATCATTGAACAGTGAGTTGGCAGGGGAGGGTGAGCGTCTTAAGGCTCAGGAAACACTTTCTTCATTAACTGGTTTTAAAGAGAAGGTCAAAGATATTGAAATCACAAAGAAAGAAATCATCCTACTAGAGACTACCCGAAAGAAACTTTCTGAAAAAATAGTTAACACTAAGGTGCGATACGAAAATCTTAAAAACGAATTGACACAATATCAAAGCGAACTGGTAAACGTGTCAGCCATAGCATCGCAAAAAGAGCTTTTAGAAAGGGAACTTGCAACTCTTCAACAAAAACATCAACAGAGTATTCAGCTGGATAAATTAAAAAATGAATTTTCTCTTACTCAAAATACATTAAAACAAAAACAGGATCACTATGAAAATCTGCAATTAAACCTCAAACAAGCAAAAGAAAAACTTGATTCCCTTAATACGCTTTGGATAGATGGCCAGGCTGCTTTTCTTGCTGAATCATTAACTGCCGGTAAACCGTGTCCGGTCTGTGGAGCCACTGAGCATCCTGCTCCTGCCGCTAAAACAAATGAAATCCCGACAGAAATGAATTTAAAAGTCCAAAAGGAGACGATTGAACAACTCGAAAAGATAAATAGCAACACACTTAAGGAAAAATCCGAAGTTGAAAGCACGCTTGCAGTGCTAAGGTCAAACATAGAATCCCTTGAGGGCGCTCTTACTGATGGAGGAGACACAGCCGCCGCAGTAACTCTGGCACAGGGAAAACTCAAGTCGGCTACAGATGCAGGAGTAAGATTTGAAACTATACGCAAAACTCTCGATACCTTAGAAAAGAAGGTGGCAGAGCTGCAAAAGGAACTCGAAAGCAGCGATACTGAATTAAAGGTAGTAATAGAAAACGAATCAAAAGCGAGGTCTAAGGCAGAGGTTATAGAAAAAGATGTCAGTGAGGAATTTCGTACGGAGACAGCTCTTTTAAAAGCCATAGAGCAAGAGCAGGCGATTATTTTAAAACTTAAAGAAAATCTTGAAAAAGCCCGTGCTAATGAAAGTGCAGCAAGCGCAAATTTTGCAGCTAAAACAGAATCGCTAAAAAACATAAAGGAACACTTGCAGCTTTCATCAGAACGTAAAGAACAACTTCACATTCAGTTTCAGAGCAAACTAAAAGAAGCTGGATTTAACGATATTGCTGAGTTTCAAAACTCTAAAATATCGTCTAAAGGAATTGAAACTTTGGAGCTTGAAATCACTGACTTTTTTGCATCCATGCAGACAGCCAAAGACAGGGTAGGGCGTGCTCAGGTTGCTGCACGGGGATTGTCATTATCAGATATAAAAATATTTGAGGATGCTTATGAAGCATCAAAAGCTGAACTCGAAACACATCTCAAAATTTATTTTGATTTAAAAAACACTCACACTAATATTGGCAATTATCTTACAAAATTAGAAAAAACAGAAAAAGAAATCTCATCGCTTGAAACAACATACAGTAATCTTGGGTATATATCTGATGTGGCAAACGGTAAAAATGCCTACAACATAACGTTTCAGCGATTTGTACTTGCCTCGGTGCTGGACGATTGCCTGTTGGTAGCCTCAAAACGGCTTCAGATGATGAGCAGGGGCAGGTACACTTTGGAACGGGCTGTTTCAGCTAAGACCGGTCGTGCTGCCGGAGGGCTTGACCTTGAGGTCTATGACTCATACACTGGGATAAGCCGTCAGGTATCAACGCTTTCCGGCGGGGAGAGTTTTTTAGCTTCGCTTTCAATGGCGCTGGGGCTTTCTGACGTAGTGCAGTCGTATTCGGGAGGAATTCACCTTGAGACTATTTTTGTGGATGAGGGTTTTGGAAATTTGGATCCTGAATCCCTCGATTTGGCTCTCAAAGCACTGGTTGATCTACAGGAAGCCGGTAAACTTGTTGGCATTATATCCCATATTCCTGAACTCAAAGAGCGGATTGACGCCCGCCTTGAAGTTACTTTTAACGGCAAAGGCAGTTCTACTCGTTTTATTGTATAATATTAGCATTCTATCTGACTGCTAATTGGTATAAGTCGGTTTTAAGGTGTTTGTATAAACTATAACGATTAAATGTGTAATGAGAAGGGCAAACAAAAAAGGCGCAAAATACATGTATAACAAGTAATGATAAAACAGCATATCCGTTACAAGCTTTATCACTATTATGGAAAAAATTGTTGCAAAAAAAGCCGGTAGTCTTTTTAAAGTTAACGTTATTAAGGAAATTACAAAAGCCGCTAAAAATGTTAGTGCTTTCTGATATTTTTCCTCTACCGGTGTGATGAAATTTCCGTTAAGCAGCATATCTATGGTATAGGCGAGAATGTACGTGCCTGGTGTCTTTTTTGAGATTGGAGTTGAGTGTATATCGCCTAACGGCTGTGCAGTTGCCGCTATTAGCACTATTTTATCTTTAAAAACTGCCGGCTCTGTTTCCTTAACCCTCCAAAAGGGTATCGAAGGAAATTTCTTGTTGGTATAGTTAATAAATGTATAATAAGATAAAAAATTTTTGTAAAACGAAGGGATAGCTATGTTGCCAAGCTTACAGTGTCTTATACCAGATGAAAAAATATCAAATTCAGGGTCTCCATACGGATCATAATCTTTGCCTCCAAGATATCTGCTTACTACAGCAACAGGAAATGGCAGATAGTATTTATCTTTAAAAGTATCGGTATTCACATCTGTAGCAATTTCCTCGTTATTATGCGAATAATATGTTATTTTTATGTTTGCAAAGGTAACGTTATCATTGTTTCTATGAGCTGTTTTATGGTTAACCTGGTTTAATAGTAACCTTTCTAATTCATCTTTTTCATAGGCAAATACGACGTTAGTGTTTGCATTTTCAAGTATCTTAATAAGTTTGATATCGTCTTTAAGGTCTCTAATCTTATAGAAAAAAATATCTATGCCCAGGACTTTTGGTTTCCCTTCAAGAATCCTTGATATGACTTCGCTATATAAAGAACGCTTATAGGGCAAATAACCATATCTCTTAACAGTTTCGTCATCTATTTCAACAATTAGTATCGGAGTCGTGCTCTTACTTTTAGTTGGAAACCGCCTGCCATACAGGTAATCGTCTATAATGGGAAGATATTCTCTGATTATAAATGAAATATCGGTTACAAAATATGCTATTAAAAAAGATAGCAGGAAAGAATATATATATCTTAAAGGAATTATCATTATCTGTATATAATGTTATCATATTTTTTTACATTTAATATAGGAGCAACCTAAAAGATTGCTCCTATATAAGAAGGTTAATTAATTTCCATCACTCTGCAATCATATAGTTCTAACAAATAACACTTAACCAAATGAATATTATCCTCTTGGACCGGTGACAGGGTTCGGAGGGTGTATTTCAAAATGGTCATTAGATTTAATAGTAGGTTTATTTTTAATAATCTCTTTCACCTTTTCTAACACTTTCTTTTTCTGTTCAGGTGTAAGATTATCAAATAAACTTTTTGGAATTGGCAGCCCTTCTGAAGAATTAGTGCTATTATCGCTGCTTTTAGTGCTTCCATTGAATTTGCCTGTTTTTGGATCTTGAATATAATTGTCTCCTTTTCCCATAAAATCCTCCTTTTTCTTTTATTTAAGCTTTATTTCTCATATGATTGTGTAAAAACGGATAAAGATGTCTAAATTAATTAAGAACTATGCTTAAACTCTATCGCTTACAAAAATCGAAACTACTTGTCTTTTTGTGAAAAGAAGTGCATAACTTAGAGACAGCAAACAGTTTTACTTAGGGAGAATACAAAAGCTACAGCAGTACGATACCCAGCATCACGCCCGAATTACATTTCCTCTGACGTTTAGATCATTTTTGATTAAATTTCTTGTATCAACGATAAGTTTAGAGTGCTCAACTATTTGTTTTGCGTCATATGAGCTGTGGTCGGTGGCTATCACCACACAGTCAAAGCTGTTCAGGGTTTCGGCAGTCAAAGATACCGATTCCTTTTCAATTTTGTACTTTCTTGTCTTGCCCACCTTTGGAATATATGGGTCATTGTAGCTAACCTGCGCCCCTTTTGATTCAAAAAGCTCCATCAGTTTTAAGGAGGGTGATTCCCTGAGGTCATCCACATTTTTCTTATAGGCCATGCCAAGAATGAGTATCCGTGCACCTTGAATGGTCTTACCATGCTGTCCAAGCGCCTCAACTGTCTTTTGCACCACATAGTAGGGCATCTGAGTGTTTATCTCACCTGCCAGCTCTATGAATTTTGTAGTAACATCGTACTCACGCGCTTTCCATGTTAAATAAAACGGATCAATGGGAATACAATGTCCACCAAGTCCTGGGCCAGGATAAAACGGCTGAAATCCAAACGGCTTTGTTTTGGCTGACTCTATAACCTCCCATATGTCTATCCCCATGCGGTCAAACAACATTTTTAGTTCGTTCACAAGGGCTATGTTTACAGCTCTATAGATGTTTTCCAGAAGTTTTGACGCCTCTGCCACTTTGGTTGAAGAGACCGGCACAGTGCTGACCACTATCGTATCATAGAGCGCCCGTGTCACCTCTAAACAACGGCTTGTAAAACCTCCCACAACCTTTGGAATTGTAGATGTGGAGTGAGTCTCATTGTTTGGATCCTCACGCTCCGGTGAGTACGCTAAATAAAAATCCTCACCGGCTTTTAATCCGGATTTTTCAAGAATCGCTCTCATATCCTCATCAGTTGTGCCGGGATAAGTTGTTGATTCAAGCACTATCAGTTGACCCCTTCTTAGCTCTTTGCTAATTGCCTCAGATGTCTTAAACACGTAGGTCAAATCCGGCTCCCTATACTTATTAAGCGGGGTCGGTACGCAGATTAAAATGCAGTCCATCTGGTTAAGGAGCGAAAAATCCGTACTTGGTGAGAAATTAGGCAAAATCTCAGAAATCTTTTGCTCAGGAATGTGCTTTATGTAACTTTTTCCAGCTTTAAGAAGCGCCACCTTATTGGGGTCAATATCAAATCCGGTTACTTTAAAACCAGCCCGGCAAAACTCTGCCACAAGCGGCAGTCCCACATACCCAAGGCCGATTATTCCAACTTTCGCCTCTCTTGTCTTTATCTTTTCAATTAATTCCATTTGAATCTCAATCAGCAAACGATATTATAGCATAATCAAAATGATTATTTGACAACAAATGGGAAAAGTTAAAATAATTGGAAGAGTAGGGTAGGGGGAAGAGATAAGAATAAGGGAAAGGGCGTTGCCCTCTCCCTTAAACCCTCTCCTACAAGGAGGCCAGCCTCCTTGACCTCAGGTTTGTTAGCAACGATTGGTTGATTATGTTTAATGTTTTGTTGGTGTGTTTGTGGGTAGAGAGTTTTTTAACCGGCGTTCCGCCGCTTAAAAAGCTTCAATGAGAGCTCCGCCCGCACAACTGACGAAAAGATTAAAAGATTTATCGTTTTGCGATTAACTATAGTATTCGCATTTATACCGAGTTGCTGCCAAAAAGGTAATATAATGGTGGAGAAAAAGGACTGGATCCCGCAACAAGTGCGGGATGACAAAGGGGTGGTGCGGGATGACAAAGGAGGCTGGGGTTACTTTCTTGTCATTCTGTCCCTTTCTTGTCATTCCTGCGAAGGCAGGAATCCAGGTCTTTTATTTATATCTTTGAACGTAACTCGGTATTATTGCCACTTATTGATGTGATACGTTATTATACTATATGTATGGCGATATAATCATTTTATTAAAAGTGTTTTAATTTATTAAAAAAAGGGGAGCCTGTGAGCATTTCAGTTTATGAGTCAAAACTTAAAGAGATTATGAGAGAGGTTATCAGGGAGGAGTTCATCAATTTGTCTGTCAACCTTCTTCCCTTTGTTTCAGATGAGGAAATGGAGGAAATTAACCAATGCCATGATAGTGAGGACTTAAACGAAAATACTAATGATTTTATTGATATGACTGAATGGCTTGGACGTTAGAAATTAAGAGTAAAGCTGTTAAATTCATTAAGGCACAAAAGAGTGAAACACAACACAAATTAAAGCAAGCGCTAAATACTCTGATTGATCACCTTAATTGTGGCATACTACTTTAAAATATACGTTTCCAACGCTTAAATGCCTTTATGTCGGCGGAGCTTAAATCAAACCATTCTCCACCCTTCCTTTTCGATTCAAAACGTTTGTGCCAGTATGTTTCAATTCCGCTTGGGTCATCTGTTTTTATTGAATAAATCATATCAAGTTTTTCAGGTAATTGAATTCTTAATTCGTTTCCGCGTCTAACAGTATCCTTAGTCCTTCCAATCTTGTAATAACGACCAGATTTAAAAAGATAAACTTCACCTGAAACTTGACTGGTGTCTGAATCGTAAGAGTCTTTTTCTTTATCAGAATTTCCAATAATCTCTTTGCATAGCTCCACAATATCATCATATTCCTTCTTTGCAGCATATTCAGATAGTTTTGTGAGAGCATCTTTTTTGAACAATCTTTCCATAGTCTTAGGATTTGGAAAATCATGTTCATTGTGTTTTTTTACACTCAAATCTCCTCGGGTCGGAAAGCGACCAAGTTCCCGCGTAACTGAAATAAATTTCTCACAAATAAATTCTTCATCATAAGCGGAATTGAGAGTATTTGGCGAAAAACCGGCTTCGAGAAGAGCATCATTCCCCTTGCGGGTGGGATTTAAAGGGAGGGCAGAGCCATCCCTTTAGAATTTCTTAGAATTACCTTTTCTCATTATTTTCATTTGGATATCGTCAAAGAGGTCATAAGCGGAGGGTACGACTAAGAGTGTCAGAAACAAAGAAGTGATAAGGCCGCCGATTGTGGCTACGGCCATTGGGGCGCGTGTCTCTGAGCCGTCGCCAAGGGCAAGCGCTATTGGCATCATTCCAAAAATCATCGCAAAGGTTGTCATAAGTATCGGGCGCAGTCTTACCGGGCCTGCCTCAATCAGTGCCTCACGCCGGCTCATTCCACGCGCTCTCAGCGTGTTTGTGTAATTAACAAGTAAAATCGAATTTTTCTTAACAAGTCCCATTAGAAGTATCAGCCCTATGAAGCTAAATATGTTAAGCGTCATACCAGTAATCAAAAGAGCGCCAAATGCCCCGATAAATGAAAACGGCATCGCAAGCAGCACCGTCACAGGATGAATAAAACTCTCAAACTGCGCCGCTAATATCATGTAGGCCATAAAAATGCCCAGAAAGATTGCAAATGTCAGATAATAAAACGACTCTCCCATCGTATCGCCCATGCCTTTAAAGATTCCCGAATAGCCCTGAGGCAAAATCCCCTCTGCTATCCCGCGGAGGTCCCCCATGGCCTCTCCAAGCGGCTTTTTCTCAAGGTTTGCAAATAATAGTACTGCCCGCTGCCTGTCCACACGGTTTATGACCGAAGGGCCTCCGGCCTCCACAGTCGTTACCACGGTTGAAAGCTCAATCAGCCGCCCATCCTTTGCCCTTACGTAAATCCCTCCGATGTCGCCGGATTTAGTCCTGTCTTCAGGATTAAGCCTCACCCGGACATCGTAACGCCTGCCTCTAACAGTATCCTTATACTTTGATACATCCACCTCGCCGCCAATTAGCAGGTTAATCGCCTCGGCAATTGTCGCTATATCAATACCAAGATCTGCTGCACGGTCTCTGTCAACATAAACCCGCACCTCAGGTTTGCCAGGTTCCATTGAAGTGTCAACGTCCACTATGCCGGGAATTTTAGAAAACTTTTCCATAATGTCTTTTGAGTACCCCTCAAGTGCGGATAAATCAGGGCCCCGGATATTGTATTGAATCGGAGTGTTTCTCTGCCCTCCGCCTACTATTGATACATCCTCTACCGTTGCTTTTAGCCCCGGCACCTGAGATTTCAAGAGTTTTCTCACCTCAGACTTTATCTTCTCCTGGGACTTCGAGCGTTCCCTCTTGTTTGTCAACGTGATAAACACTGAGGCTTTATTTATCTCTCCGGTTTGTCCAAAACCGAGGGCATAAAACACCGTCTGAACTCCGGCTTGTGCCCGGATTATATCCTCTGCCTTCCTAAACATGTTGTCAACCTCACTGACCGAATAATCCACCGGCGCCTGAAGCCTTACTATAAAGCGCGCCTGGTCCTCCGGAGGAAGCATCTCTTTCCCAATAAATCTCACCATAAATATGCTAAACACAAATATAGCAAAACCAAACGCAAGGATTTTTAATCGGTGTTCAAGCGAGTATTTTAGTAAACCTCTGTAAACTCCTTCGAGTTTCAGGTAATGGCTGTTAAACCAATAGTAAAAACGCTTATAGCCGGATGGTTTCTTGCTGCTGTCAGAGTCAGCCTCAGCTTTAAGAAACCGTGAGGCAAGCATCGGCGTAAGCGTAAAAGATACAAACATTGACATCAATACGGCAAAGACAACAGTCAGAGCAAACTGGACAAAGAATCGTCCTACAAGTCCTTTCATGAATGCTACCGGCAGAAATATTGCCACAATTGCAAGGGTTGTAGCCATGACGGCAAGTCCGATTTCGTCGGTGCCAAATGATGCCGCCTCTTTAGGAGGCATCCCAAGTTTCATATGCCGGTGGATATTTTCTATCACTATTATGGCATCATCCACTAAAATTCCTATTGAAAGGGAAAGCGCAAGCATACTCATATTGTTAAAAGTGAAATCTAAAAAGTGCATCATAGCAAAAGTTGACACAATGCTTGTGGGAATGGCAAGAGCGCTGATTAATGTGACACGCATACTGCCAAGAAAAATCAGGACGGCAATGGAGGCAAAAATCCCTCCGTAAATCAAATGATGCATGACCTCGTTTATGGAGCGTTTTATAAATATGGACTGGTCAAAGCTGACTCCTATACTAAGCCCCGGAGGAAGCGTTTTTTCGATTGTTTCAAGTTCCTTCTTCACTCTGTCAACAACATCTGCGGTGTTGGTTCCGGATTGCTTTTGAATACCAAGTCCTATGGCTGTCTCTCCGTTAAACCTCGCTATTGAGCGGCTCTCTGCCATATCATCGAGCGCTCGCCCAACATCTTTCAGACGCACCGCTTTACCATCCTTATAGGTGATGATGAGATTATTAAATTCCTCAGGTGATGTAAACTCTCCCTTTATTTTTACAGTAAATTCCTTAGTGGTACTTTCGATTCTACCGCCGGGAAGTTCTATATTTCCTGCCCTGAGAGCATTAACTACGTCGCTCCCTGTCAGACTATACGCCTTAAGCCGTTCTTTATCAAGCCATATTCGCACCTGTCTCAGTCTTAGCCCCGTAGTTTGAATTGCGCCTACGCCGGGAATTTTCTGTAATGCCTCTTTTAGCGTTTCATTTGCATAGGTTGAAATCTCACGAACCGACTTTTTGCCTGTAAGAGCTAACCACAGTACCGGTGCGCTATCCATATCTACTTTTGCCACCACCGGTTCATAAATGTCCCTTGGCAGCGCTGCCCGTATCGCCGAGATTTTTTCTCTTACGTCTTGTGCGGCAAGATCGATGTTTCTATCCAACACAAATTCCACTATGATGGTTGAGACCCCCTCGGTGCTTATGGAGGTGATGGATTTAACACCGTTTATGGTGTTTATGCTTTCCTCAATCTTGTCTGTAACGTCAATGTCTATTACTTCGGGGCTTGCACCGGGAAGCATTGTGGTTAAACTAATTATGGGAAAGTCAACTTTCGGAAATAAATCCACTCCGATTGATGGATAGCTGACAACACCCAGAAGTACGAGAGAGAGAATCATCATAGTGGCAAAGACGGGACGTTTTATTGAAATATCGGGTAGTTTCATCTGTGGTTCTTATCAATAACTTTAACTGCCGCGCCGTCAAACAGGGTTTGCTGTCCGACTGTAACAACCTGTTCACCAGCCTTTAAGCCCGCGTAAATCACGGTCAGATCTGTGCCGTCTAAACTAAAACTCTGGCCAATTGAAACCTGCCGGTGTTTTGCCGTGGTTCCCTCAACTACAAACACTTTGGCTTTTTCGCCTTCATGTATTAATGATGTTGAGGGTACAGTCAGAACATCACCGGGCCTTGCCGCATATAGTGTTACTTTTGCAAAATATCCGGCTTTAAGAGCGCCATCAGGATTATCAATAACCGCTTCAATTTTTAGCATTCGGGTTTTGTCATCAAGAGCCGGGTAAACCATAGTTACTTTTGCATTGAACTTTTTGGTTGTTATAGCATCAACCGAAAATTCCACATCGTTGCCGGGTTTAATTATAGCAGAGTTTTTTTCATTGATGTTAAAGTAGAGCTTTAGTTTAGAGGTTTGAATAATGCTAAACATTGGAGCGCCGTATTTTACAAAATCACCGGCTGAGATTTTTTTCAGTTCAATTGCTCCGGTAATCGGGCTTACCGGTTTGGTTTTAGTGAATTTTACTCTGGCAAGCTCAGACGCTGCCGCCATTCTTTCTGCCTCAGCCTGAGCGATTGCCTTTCTGGTTGAAACATCGTCAAACTGTTGTTTGGTAACAAGCTCCTCATCATAGAGGGCTTTCTTTCGTTCAAATTCCAAATTTGTGTTAGAGAGTGTGGCTTGTGCTTGTTTATAGGCCTGTTGTGCCCGTGAAAGTTCCAGTGAATAGTCTTTGGTATCAATAAGAGCAAGAGGAGCGCCCTTTTTAACTTTCTCACCCTCGTTTACATAGAGCTGCTTAATGAGCCCGTCTGCCTCACTGCTTACCGTTATCCGTTCAAAGGGCTCAAGAGTGCCGGTTGTCTCGATAAACGGTTTTAAAAATACTGTTTTAACTACAGCCACCTGTACGTTTATTGTCTTTTCCTCTTTGCCTGTGGCTTCTGGTTTGCTGCAGCCGTATAGAACGATTAAAATAAGGAGGATAAGCAAAGTTGCCGGTATTTTTTTCATAATCTGCGTGTTTTGCATCTTAATCAGTCCTTTTAGTTGGAATAGATTTTAAGAATAAGCCTGTTGAACGTTTGAGTTTAAGAGTGGAGAGGGATAGATCGTAGTAAGCATCTGAGTACTGTTTTTCAGAAAGTGTCAGGAGATTATTAGCATCAATAACATCGAGGCTTGTGGCAAGTCCAGCGTTAAATTGTTTTGTAACAGCGTAATAATTTTCGCTGGCGTAGTCCAGTTGCTCTTTGAAATATGTAAGAGTTTTTTTAAGCGTGAGGAACGTGTAATATGATGCCTCAACGTCGTTTTCGAGGGATTTTTTTAAATCAAGTAAGGCTAGCTCACTTTGGTTTTTCTTGTGTACGGCTTCAGAAACTTCTGCATATCTCAGACCGCCTTCAAAGATTGGAAAAGAGAGCATAACGGCTCCATACATAGTTTCAGGGGGCATGGTGTCGGTGGTGGAAGGAGAGTCGTCCCTTTTTTGATACACGCCCTCAAGTGTAACAGAGGGCAAAAAGGCGCTTTTAGCGTAAGTAATTTGTTTTTTAGTCATCTCTAAAGCTGACACAGCGGCTTTCACCTCTGTCCGTTCATTCATAGCGGCATCAACAAGACAAGTGGTTTCAGCTGTTTTACAGGCAGAGAGAATTGCCTCTATTTCAGCTTCATTAGTTTTCTGTGAAGTAGTGTACTCAGCAATCGAAAAGTCACCATTTATGCCGATATTTCTGGCAAGAGCTGAGGTTTTAACGCTGAGGTCATTTTGTGCTTTAAGGAGTTCGGCCAGAGCACCGGATAGCTCAGCCTTAGCTCTGAGAAGGGCTGTTTTTGTGATTTCACCGGCTTTAAGCTTAGTCTCAGCAGATTTTTTATAGGTTTTTAGCCTTTCAGCATTATTTTCAGCAAGTGTTACCGACTTTTTTGCCTTAAGAACATTAAAGTACCATGAGGTCACATCATATAAAAAAGTCTCTTTCGCTGTATAAAGTTCAAAGCCGGACTTTTCAATCATTCGTTTTGAAATATCGAGGCGGCTAAACTGAGCACCGCCAAGAGATATTGTCTCCTCCAGTTTAACACCGCCAATTAGGGTATGTTCGGGCTGAATTGGGAAGCTTAAGCTGTAATTCATGAAGTCTAAGCCGTTATACTTAGCCTTGTTATATCTGTAATACTGTCCGTATGCAGTTACAGTCGGTAAAAAAGCTGCCACAGCCTTATCTTTACCGGTTTTAGAGACACCGAGCTCCTCTTCTGAGATTTTAATTTTCTCCGAATTTTTCAGTGCTATTTCATAAAGTTCATTAAGTGAATACTCGTAAGCAAAAGCAGCGGCATTAAAAGTAATACTAAAGAGCAGTGACAATATGAATAGATTATAAGCTATTGCGTTAAACGTCCTCTTTTTCATTTATTCCATCAGCAATCACCACAACTATTGTATAAGCATGTCTTTTAGCTCATCTAATGAGGATGCCGTTTTGATACAAGTCTTAACCTGTTCCAGTTTTTCTACATTATTAATGTGGTCTATCATATTCATAAGTGACAGCCCGTTTATGCCAAACTTAAGTTCTAAGCCTAACTGAATCCCCTCCCTCAGTCCTTTAATCAACCCTTTTTCAATTCCACGTTCAATCCCCTTCTCAATCCCCTTCTCAATCCCTTGCTCAATCCCTTGCTCAATTCCACGTTCAATCCCCTTCTCAATCCCCTTCTCAATCCCCTTCTCTATGCCTTGTTTATACCTGACATCCCGTTCTATATCGTACACTAAAGCCATTTCTTTTACCTCCTTATATACTTTTTCTTGCAAATCCCTCAGTTGTGCCAATATCTCTAACTGCCTTATGTACTTTAAACGGCCCAGTTCCCCTTTTACGGTGTTTTTTATTCTGTCTAACAGTCTCTTTATTACTATTGTATCATCTTCTGAGGCAAAATTACATAAAATCCCAATTATCACATCCTCCGGTTTATTGGAGCTTATAAATTTCCCACAGTCTATGTTTCGGAAGTCTATGATGTCATATTCAAAGGCCATTTTATCTGCCCGGATATAATTATTCATCCTGAGCGGTTCTCTGCCAACATAAAATAACACCTGCCTTACCGGTTTTCCATACGTTTGCTCAATATAAATCCGGTACCGGAGCATTCTATAGGGCATGTTGCTGTCATTTGTGGCCTGAAATTCAATATGTAAAATGTATACGGTTCCATCGTGTAACGTAATCTCAAGTAAAAAGTCCGCTTCTCTTTCATCGGTTATCTGAAGCTTGGTTTTTAATGGCTTTATCTCCTTAGCTTTTATGCCCAAAACTTCAGAAACTAACACATGCAGCGCTCCGCGCAGGCTCTCTTTTAATATCTTATCAAATCGCCCCGACATTGAGTTTACGTTAACACAATTGCATAGCTGTGTTCAAGTTGAAATGATCAACACCGTTTGTATATAATGGTGAAACGAGTAGCTTAGTGAAATGGCAAAGAAACGGAGAGCAATACAGCCACGGAGATAAGACCCGTGCAAATAATCCGGCAGCTCAGACGGATGTAGAGGTCTAGTGGCAAAGTCGAAAATAGATAATCTGATAATTAACTCCCCTTATGAGGAGCCGGGCAGGTATTGGAGTTATGACAGAGAAACCAGACTGTTTGAATTAAAAGATGGCCGCAGGCCGGCTGGTTACGTTATAGCGATTGAGGGTTCAAAATCATTTGATGATCCAGGTGTTTTTATAGAGATTTCCCTTGTCAACAAGATCAGAGAGCGTATCAAGGCATGGCGGGAGGAAGGGAGGAGGCCACAAAATGGGTAGGCGGCCTAGACAGAATACACAAAGTACGCAAGATTATGCGCTGTTATGATTTATCGGCAACTCCGTTTGCTCCAACCGGCAGGAAAGCATCTGAAGAGTCACTGTTTGGATGGATTGCAGGCTTGAGACATTGAAATCATCAGGCTTTTCTGAGGAACAGGCAAAGGGCTTGTCTGAAACGCTTAGAGTAACTCAGGAAACAAGCACTGAACACCTTGCCACAAAGAGGACATATCCAGACTTGAGCTTAAAATAGAATCAGTTAAGTCCGAAACGTTGAAATGGATGTTCCTGTTCTGGGCAGGGCAGTTAGTAGCCATGTTAACCTTGTTTAAATTTTTTTTTAAATAGCACCTCACAAAAAGAAACATATATCCCTTATATTAAAGCATACACTCTATAAGGCACCACAATGACCGTAGTTGAAATTTTAGTTTTAAATGATAACAATGTTAGCTTAGGGGTGTTAAGGCAGCCACAAATTGAACCAAAGAGAAATGTTTAAGCGGGCGACGGGATTCGAACCCGCGGCCAAAAGCTTGGGAAGCTTTCACTCTACCACTGAGTTACGCCCGCAATCCAGTTATTCTACAATTTCCTTACCATTATTGCAAATATTTTTTTGTCTTACAAGTTACTAATATTTTGTACACAGATTTTATTTCATTATCTCAAGCACTTAAACAACTTATTAACAAAACGCCTGAATATTGTCTAAGTTTATATAAAAAGGCACTTAAAATAACATCCTTCAAGTATCACGCTAAAACATAATGATGCCTATGGCTATATTAAATGTTTTACATAATATTACTTATCGGACATTGTTTTTGAACATCAGGTGTTGATAACTTGTTTGGTTTTGGCATATAACACGATGCGATTGCTGTTGCTTTGTTGGTTTACCGGTTTTGTATAAATATTAGGCAAAATATTAATCTTTATTTTATAGCAAGTTAGATTATATTTATTGGGCTGCCGGTTAGTGAGTTGTTAGTATAGGCTGTAACTATTAGATTTATAAGGGATTTGTGTTTTATCGGAATGTTCGCGACATTTTGTAACGTTACTTTAAGGTAGTTGTCTGTTGTTGCCAAAACCAAAGCCCCGTCATTGCTCTCAACGATAGCTTTTAGCGTCCGTCCTGGTTGTTTTTTCATATAGGAATCCTTAAAGTCTTCAGACAATGCTCTCAATCTTAATGCTCGTTCTTTCTTTATGTTTTTTGCTATGTGGTTTGACATGTTGAATGCTGCAGTGCCTTTTCGTTTTGAATATGGAAATACATGAAGGTATGTTAATGGAGTTGATTGAAGAAATCTATACGTGTTTTCAAAATGGGCATCTGTCTCTCCGGGAAACCCAACGATAACATCCGTACCAATTGAAATATTCTCTATTTCACGATTCAGCCGTTCTGTGATTTCTCTAAACTTTTCTATTTTATGAGGTCTGTTCATTAGTGAAAGGATTTCATCGTCACCGCTTTGAACAGGTATGTGAATGTGCTTGCATACTCTGTCTTCTTTAAGGAGTTCAAATAAACGCTCATCTAATTCACCTGCCTCAAGTGAGCTTATCCGTAGTCTGATTTTTTTTGTTTTTTGCAGTATATTTTCTATTAAAATTGAAAGTGTTACTTTAGGTTTTAAATCTAATCCGTACTGGCCTATGTGAATTCCTGTAAGCACTGCTTCATTAAAGCCATTATACTCAGCTGCCGCTGCCTCTGCCACTATATCAGTCTTTGGGCTGCTTATAGAGGCCCCTCGCGCTTTAGTTATTATGCAGTAAGAACATTTCCAGTTACAGCCGTCCTGAATTTTTAAAAATGCTCGGCTTCGGGTTGCTGATGTGCTTAGCGCTGATTTCTCAGCGTTTTCCATAACCTCTGAGGTTGCTAACTCCATTATGCCTGAGGTTGCTAACTCCATTACGCCAGGGGTTGCTAACCCCATTACGCTAGGGGTCGCTGACCCCCTGAAAAAATCAATTTTTTCGTTATTCCGTACTATCTCAATTTTTGAATCAATCTGCATTATTTCACTTTTATTAAGCTCCGAATAACATCCGGTTACAAACACCCTTCCTGATAAGTTAAGCGCCCGCCTGATTAGTTGTCTTGACTGATAATCACTCTTTGCCGTAACCGTGCAAGTGTTAATGATACATATGTCGGGATGTTCTTCTAATGATACTGCTTTGTGGGAATTTTCCTGAAAAAATCTTTCTAATGTGGCAGTTTCTGATTGGTTTGTCTTACATCCTAAAGAGATTATTGAAAACTTCATTAAACAACGAGCTCACCTTCAAGGGAGTGTTTAAAGCCCTCTATGATTTTTACCATAACAACTCTTCCCCTTTCAGTGTTTTCACCCGGCAGGAAACTAACAATTTTATTTGAGGTAGTTCGTCCAAACCACTTATTCTCAGAATTGGTTTCATTTTTGCCCTCTGTCATGACCTCAAAGCACCTGCCCTCAAGGGATTTATTTATCCTTTCAGTGATTGTATCTGAAACAGTCAGGATTTCCGCAAGTCTTTGAGATTTTATTGAGTCACTGAGCTGGTGTTCCATGCCGGTTGCCTTAGTATTTGGTCTTTGAGAGTATTTAAACGCAAATATGCCGTCAAATTCTATTTCTTTCAGCGCCCTTACGGTCTCTTTGTGGTCTGAGTCGGTCTCTCCCGGAAACCCTGCAATTATATCTGTAGTGATTGCAATGTCCGGTACGTGTTTGCGCAGAAGCTGTATCTTACAAAAATACTCCTCGTAAGTGTATTTTCTGTTCATACGTGCAAGCACACTGCTGGAGCCGGATTGGACAGGAAGATGAATGTGATTACAGATTTTTTTGGTTTCCCCAATAGTTGAAGCTAACTGAACTGTCAGGTCTTTGGGGTGAGATGTTATAAAGCGAATTCTTAAAATCCCTTCAATATTGCTTATCATCGTTAGAAGCTCTGGGAAAGTGCACCCTCCGTTATAGGAATTCACATTTTGTCCAAGCAGCGTGATTTCCTTATAACCAATACCTGCAAGGTCTCTGATTTCTGTTATTATGTGTTCAAACGGCCTTGAGCGCTCTCTGCCCCTTGTGTATGGCACAACACAGTAGCTGCAGTAGTTGTTACATCCATACATAATATTAACCCATGCTCGCAAGTCATTATCACGGTGTGGTGTTTGAAGTTTTTCATCCTCTGCTTCATAGTTTTCCTTTGTAAAGGCAGTCCGGTTTTCATCGTAAAGAAATTCTTTAAGGCCAAATATGTTTTGAGGGCCAAAGGAGAAATCCACTGACGGATGCGATTTCAAAAGCGCCCTTCCCTGCTGTTGAGCAATACAGCCGGATACGGCTATTTTTAACTCGGGGTGTTTCTTTTTTTGCAGGCTTAATCTGCCAAGCTCGCTCAGGAATTTCTGTTCCGCTTTCTCTCTTATGCTGCAAGTGTTAAGAACCACTAGGGAGGCTCCCTCAGGGGTATCCGAAATATCGTAGCCCTCCCCTTTCAAAATACCCTTTATGTGTTCCGAATCACGGACATTCATCTGACAGCCCCATGTATGAATGTAGGCTGTTAATTTATCTCTTGTCACTTTGTTTCGTTCCTTAATAATTTAGTATTTCAAGCAAGTCTGAGTTGTCTCTTCTTTCGTAATCATTGCCGGAGCGTCTTCTTTTTTCAAATTCCTCTCTGGCCTTAGCAACATCACCTTTGAAGTAGGGATCTATTGCCAGAGCCTGCATGAGTTTTTCTGAGGCTTCACCGTAACGTCCCATAGCGTTCAGTACCAGTGCCATACCGACAAAGGAGCTGCTGCTTTTTACATTTCTCATCAGTGATTCATTAAATGCGTTCAGGGCCTCCCGCAACTTTCCAACCCGGTAGAGAGAGTAGCCGAGATTATTGTAGGCTCGATCTGGTTTTTCATAAAATTGGTTTTCCAGCGCTTTTTTAAAGCAATGTATGGATCCCTCCCATAGTCCGGATTTTGCATAAGTTATCCCCAAATTGTTGTATGCTTCAGAGTAACTGGAGTCAGAATGTATAGCTTTTTTAAAAGCCTCTGTTGCACCTTTCAAATCCTGAAAATGCAGACAGGTAAGGCCAAGTGCATTGAGTGACTCTTTATCGTCAGGGTCTATTTCAAGCGCTTTCTTAAACTCAATCTGTGCTCCCTGGAAATCCTGTTCGTTTATCTTAGACATTCCCATCTTATAATGTGAAACCAGGAGTTTGTTCTTGTTTGGCGAATCACTCTGTGTAGTTGCGCAGGAAAATAACATGGCTGACATTACCGTCAGTAATACTGCTGCATTTTTTAGTTTATCCAAATTCTGTTACCTCCGGAGTGTTTCTTTGTAATTTTATTTAAATTACACATTAGCGTTTAACAATTTTAATCTCACCGAAATATTGCTCCTGAAAAACACAAGCAAGCCCCAGCCTCAGTATTTCCAGCAAAGCAAGGAAAGATACTATCATATCCACCTTATCATCTGTCTCTTCAAAAATATCGTTAAAGGTTATTTCTTTTTCTATTTCAAGCCTCTCCATGATGATAGCAATTTTGTCTTTTAAGGTCAAGCTCTCTCTGGTAATAAGCCTCGCTTCAACAGGTTTTTTATCTATCAAAGAGGAAAAAGCCCTTAATAGCACATATAGGTCAACGCTGAACAACGACTGTTTAACTTCTGAGGTATCCTCGTCAATCCACTGAGGGTCCCGGTAAAAGCAGGTTTCTCCAAAACTCTCTTTTTCCTTAAGTAACAGTGCCGCCTCTTTAAATGACTGATACGAAAGCAGCCTTTGTACAAGCTCAAGCCGCGGGTCCTCATCCTCATCCAATGCGTCCTGATGCTCAACCGGCAGCAGCATTCGTGACTTTATATGTATCAGGGTTGCTGCCATAACAAGAAACTCGCTTGCTATATCCACGTTCAGCTCCTTAGTCCATGCTGCAAGGTACTCAAGGTACTGTCTGGTGATAAACGCTATTGGAATGTCATAGATGTCTATTTTGTTTTTTTGAATCAGGGAAAGAAGCAGATCCAGCGGGCCTTCATAAATAGGAAGTTTTACTTTAAGTTCCTGTTCCATCTATCTTTTAAATACAGTATTTTCAAGCAGTACAAACACAAAAACCGTGACACTTATATAGCCGTTAATATTAAAAAAAGCCATATCAAGCTTACTAAGATCATTGGGTTTAACCAGCGAGTGTTCATATATCAAAAGAGCAGCAACAACGCTGATTCCAATAAAGTAAACAAATCCCATCTTAAAAAACACTCCCGTTACTGCAAGCAAAATAAATGTAAGCAGATGAAAAACCCTTGAAAGTGTGATAGCTCTTTTAACTCCAAATCTCTGCGGTATGGAGTAAAGGCCATGTGTCTTATCAAAGTCAACATCCTGAAGGGCATACAGGATGTCAAAACCGGCAAGCCAAAACACTACGGCAAAAACCAGCGGCAAGATTGATAAAGAAAACTCACCCCTTATCGCTATCCATGCTCCAAGGGGAGCGCCGGATATCGCAATCCCCAGAAACAGGTGGGAACTCCACGTAAAACGCTTTGTGTATGAGTAAAAAAACAACACTGCTAAGACAACTGGTGAGAGTTTAAAACATAGTGGATTCAGCATGTAGGCAGAGAGCACAAAAAGGGCTGAAAACATGGCGGTAAACACTGAGGCTTCGGCCAGTTTGACGGCTCCAGCGGGTATTTCACGGTTTTTAGTGCGAGGATTTAGCGCATCAATTTTTCTGTCAGCTATCCTGTTTAATCCCATTGCAGCTGAGCGCGCACTAACCATGGCTGCCGTTATCCAGAGAATTTGCCTGCCTGTAGGAATCCCGGCGCACGCAAGAACTCCGGAGGTAAAGGCAAATGGAAGGGCAAACACCGAGTGGGAAAACTTTATCATCTTCAGGTAAAGTCCGGTACGCTTTATAAAGTGCATTCTGTGGGTACTATTTCGATTGAGAAAGTTGTTTTAGCAACAAGGCATTCTCTAATGCAATGGAGACCTCTTCACAAAGCGCCATTGCAAAGTCTATTTCATCTTTAGTAAAGTCCCTGTGCTGCGTGGTTAAAAGCCGTAACACTCCGATAGTGTTGTTGTTATACGACATCAAGGGGACTGCAAGCAGGCTCTTTATGCCCTCCTCCTCGGCCTCCTTGTGATACACCACACGCGGGTCCTTGCCTACGTCATAGATGGCAACAGGTTCGCCCTTAAGAGCCGCCTTTATATTTTCCTCGCCCTCAACGTCTCCGCGGCTAAGGTACTGGGTGCTTAGCCCTGAGGATGCCATAAGTTTTAACTTATTCGTCTCCGGATCTATTAACCTTATAGTGGCAGCCTTTGTATTCATCACCTCAGGAAGTTTCTTCACTATTAAATCCATAATCTCGTTGGGGTCCTTATGCTTACTCATCAGCTTGGTAATTTCCTGTATTGTTTTTAAATAGGTTACCTCTTTGTACTTCTTTTCGTACATTCTTGCATTTTCTATTGCAATCCCGCACTGTTCAGCCAGAAAAGATGAAAAATCGGTCTCCTCCTGGGTGAAGTTTTTATACCACCCGGTATATATGGTTAGCACGCCAATTAATTTATCTCTTACCTGAATCGGAACAGTCAATATGCTCTTAATGCCCTCTTCTATGATGTCCTTTTTATTTAGAACCCGGCTGTCCGTTGTTGCATCATAAATGGCAACCGGGGACAGATTAAGCTCCTGCAATATTCTTATGTCCTTTTCGTGAGGAAAGGGTAATGCCGGATTCTCAAGATACAGGTATCTTAATGCCTGAGATATGTTCATATCTTTCAGAGGAGTGTTTGCAAAAAATCTCTCTTTCAGTCCGCATGAGGCCACAACAGTGAATTTCTTTGTTATTTCATCAATCAGCTTTATTGTAACAGCCTTAACCCTGAAAGCCTCAGCTATCTTAAATACTATACTATTCAGAACCTCCTCAAGTTTAAGTGAGGAACTTACCGCCTTTGAAATCTCCCTGAACAGCCTCAGATATTCCTTTTCTCTTGTGACCATAGTTTCATACTCTTTGGCATTCATAATGACTATAGCAGCCTGTTCGGCAATAGCCATGAGAAATTTCCTGTCCTCCTCGACATAGTCACGAGGCTCTGCCGTGTACATCCTGAGTACCCCTATGATCTCATCTTTGAATCTCAGCGGGATTGATAAAATACTGCTGATTCCCTCTTTTTTAGCCTCCTTATGGTACTTTGAATCCTCATCAAAGGTTATATCGTAAACAGAGACTTGTTTACCGGAGAGGGCATCCTCAATGCTCTTATCAATTACAACCGAACCTTTATTGACATACTCCTTACTTAAACCATAGTGTGCAGCTACGTCAAGAGTTCCTGACTTTTTATTTATAAGTCTAAGAAGACTTGCCTTTACGTTCATTACTTTTACTATGCTTGTCACAATCAGATTAAGGGTTTCCTCTAAAGAAATACTTGAACTTATGACTTTGCATATATTTTGATAGCTTTCAAGATACACTCTTTTTTCAAAAATTTTCTCTGAACAGCCAGGGCACATTCCGTGAGTGGTCTCACCCAGGCCCTTAGCTGCAAAGTACTCTTCTATAGTTTGCCATGAAGTGTCGTCTGCCCTGATTTTTTTACACCATCCGCAGACCATTTTTAATTGATTATCCATCGTTATCCCGTTAAAATGTTAAGTATTTCTTTATACTTCTGAGTTGTTTTTTCTATCACCTCAGGCGGTAGCACAGGGCCTGGGTAAGTCTTATCCCAACTGAGAGTCAGCAGGTAGTCTCTCACTATTTGCTTATCAAAACTCTCCTGAGGGCCACCACTACGGTATTTTGCTTTTGGCCAGAATCTTGAAGAGTCAGGAGTCAGAACCTCATCTATCAAAATAGTCTCTCCGTCAAATAAACCGAACTCAAACTTGGTATCAGCTATTATGATTCCTTTTGACAAAGCATAGGCTGAAGCTTTTTTATAAATATTTAAACTAAGCTCTTTGAGTTTTTCCATTTGGCTTGCTCCGACAAGCTTAGATGCCTCATCAAACGATATATTAATGTCGTGGCCGTGTTCAGCTTTTGTGCTGGGAGTAAAAATCGGTTCGTTAAGTTTATCAGACTCTTTAAGCCCCTCAGGCAGACTGATTCCGCAAACTTTACCGCTTTTTTTGTACTCGCTCCATGCTGAGCCGGAAATATATCCCCTCACTATACACTCAACCGGAAATGTGACGGCTTTTTTAACAAGCAGCGCCCTACCCTTCAAGCTCTCATTGTATTTATGGCAAACCTCTGGAAATTCTGATATATCAGTGCTTTGAAGATGGTTTCCAACAATATCCTTTAGAAACGAAAACCAAAAAGTGGAAATCGCAGTAAGCACCTCTCCTTTAGAGGGTATGCAGTCAGGCAGTACAACATCAAAGGCTGATAGCCTGTCTGTTGCGATAAACAGGAGGTATTGTCCAATTTCATATATATCCCTGACTTTGCCCCTTCTGAGCAATTTTAAATCACTGAAATCGGTCTCTCTTACAACACTCATACGGGCATTCCCTTTAACACAGAACGTTTCTGTCCTTTTGAATTTTCATGAAAAAATGCAAAATAGCCAATAACATAATATATGATAACAGAAATTATTGTCAAGTTAGAGTAAAATTCTTGTGTGCAACTAAAATAAAAATGTCAGGAATTGTTATACTTAAACACAGTGGCCTTTTTAAATTACAGCCATTTTTTTTATGGGTTATGGTTACAAAGTTAAAAGATAAGGTACTTGAGGGTAAAAGCCTGACAAGGAACGAGGCTGTGGATATATGCAGCCTTCCCAACAGCCGCCTTTATGAGCTAATGGCTGCCGCCTCTGCTATCAGACAGCATCACAGGGGTGATTTAATAGACCTGTGCTCGATAGTTAATGCCAAATCCGGCGGGTGTTCTGAGGACTGCTCCTTCTGCGCACAGTCTTATGAGTCTAAGGCCGATATTGAGCGTTATCCGCTTAAAAGCTATAAGCAGATTGCCGCCGCTGCAATAAGCGCCAAAAAAAACGGCGCCAGACGTTTTTGTCTGGTTACTGGCGGTAAAAGAGTGCAGGACGGCGAGTTAATAAAACTCTCCGATATGGTCAAATCCATAAGCGCCGAGGGACTGCTCCCTTGCGCCACTCTGGGGCTTCTTAATGAAGATTCCCTGAGCTTACTAAAAGATTCCGGACTCAACCGCTACCACCACAATATTGAGACATCAGAGCGGTTTTTCCCACAGGTTTGCCACACTCATACTTTTAAAGATAAGGTCAAAACCATCGAAGCCGCTAAATTGACAGGGCTGTCTCTGTGCTCCGGCGGCATATTTGGCCTTGGTGAAAACTGGGAGGATAGAATAGATATGGCTTTTTTTCTGAGAGATATTGAGGCGGACTCAATTCCAATAAATTTTCTCACTCCTGTTGCCGGTACCAAAATGGCAGATGTTTCCCCGCTTGACCCGGCAGATGCGCTAAAAATAATAAGTCTCTACAGATTCATACTGCCCCAGAGGGAAATTCGCATCTGCGGCGGCAGGATGCAAACACTGGGAGAGTTTAATTCCTTCATATTTATGGCAGGCGCCGATGGCCTGCTCATCGGAAATTATTTAACCACCACAGGGCGCTCTCCGGTTCTGGACACAAGGTTTATTGAGCTTTCGGGGTTTAGGTACAAATGACGGAAGTACATCTTTACCATCTAAATACCTCATTTTCCAGCCTTTTTCAATAACTCTTCTTCTATTTCTATGTCCCAGGCCAAAAGCGCTTCACGTCTGCTTTCTCTTGCCTCTCTTATAAGGCGCAGATTACGAGCTGTGGTTTCAGGCTCCCAGGGCTCCCGCACTAATGTCAGAGCTTTTGTAAGTGATTTAAGTGAATTTTCTTTTTCTTTAGCTAATACATTTAATTCAAGAAGCGTTGCGTAGTCCCAGTAATCCGGCTTTCCTGTAACTATCCGGCGCTCTACTGCATAATGCACTACAGGTATTAGCTGCTCACGCCTTGGATCAGGTGGAGTCTGTAGTTCCATCAGAGTTACTGCATTAACACCGGGATAAGCATCCCGCCAATCTGATTCAAAACCCTTTAAATAAGTTTCGACTGCTTTATTAAGATAATCAGCAGCAGCAATTTCTTGCCCTTTCTTTATTTCTGCCTCCCATCTGTCTTTATACACTCTGCCTAAAATCCCGCATGTCTCACTGCTTGGACCACGTTTGTTTATCTGTGTTAAGAGAACAGCTTCAGCCTCCTCAGATTTACCATCGCGATTCAGTGCAAACCCAAGTTGTTCCTGAATCATAAGCTCAGAAGCTAAAGGCTTAGACATCTTATCAACCAATGCTATCATGTTTTTATAGGCGCCAACTGCCCGATAAGAAAGAAATAAGTCAACAACAACACCTGCCTCCGCTTTCTCTATTGAAGGAATCTCATTCTCTATCTCACGCAGTGACTCTACTCCCTCTTTTCTTGCACTTTTGAGACGCACCTTAAACTCCGGGGAGTAATCCGCTATCTCTCTGAAAAGATCTGTTTTGGTGTGGGCTATATTAGAAAACTCTCCGACAAGTTGATAAAGAGGATTTTCTGTCTTAACCATTTTATGATACACTCCTTATGCAAAAAAATCCTTTTTCTTTAACCCGTATAAAAATTGTAGCAAATTATATTTTTATCTGTCAATCCGTTTTGCAGGCATAACTCTTCCTTAAAATATCTTCCTTAAATCAAATTCTCCTGGCTGTCAGCATTATAAGCGGAGTGTCGCACTCTGGGGTGCTTTCTACCGTAAAGCCGCATGTTTTCAACATAGCCACCCACTTGTCAACTTTAAGTCTTGTCTTTGAAATCCGATAGAAATCCACATTTAAGCGCCTTTTTATATTCTCAGGAAGGGATCCGATGAGCTTGATTATAATGTTATGATTATAGAATTTTATTTTGACGTTTTCAATCCGCCTTTCCAAATGCCTGTCATCTGGGACGGTCAGAGCAAAGTACCCGCCTGGTTTTAAAGCTCTAAATATTTCTTTGAAATAAACAGCTGGCTCCCCAATGTATTCAAACACGCTTGATGCTGTTACGGCATCAAAAGTCTTGTCATTAAACGGTAATGTCTGCGGGCGGTTCTTGTCGGCGCCTGTAAATATTATGCCTGATGAGCTATACCTCTCCTGTGCCCTTTTTATCATCAACTCCGAAATGTCATAGCCCTGTACATTAAATCCGGCCTCTTTTAGCGAATTGGTCAAGTCCCCGCTCCCGCAGCCAAAGTCAAGCACAAGTGAACCTTGCGGTAATTTTTCTGTTAGAACGCTGGAGAATCTAATAGTCCTTGCGGCCATTACCCCGTCTGCCTCGTAGTTTTTCTCCCATGAGCCGGAATATTTGTTAAAGAAACTCTCTACTTTCTCTGTATGTTTTGTATTATTTTCCATTTAGCAAACATTAAATCATAATTTCTAAACAAAACAGAAACATCCTAATTGATTTTAACATGTATTGAATTATATAATACAATGGTTTCGAATGAACAAAGCAAGATTAGAGAAATTAAAAAAGAGTTTGAACCACTCCGATGTCTCAAGGCGGCGGCAGGCTGCCTCTATGCTTGGGGAGGGTGATGAGCGGGCAATTTATCCACTAATAACGGCTCTCTTTGACAAAAGCCTTGCCGTACAGGACTCTGCTGCCCAATCTTTGATTCAAATAGGCGGCGAGGCTGTAGCTTATATGACCATACCGGTTTTAAGGAAAGAGGCTTCTCAAAGAAATGCAGCCCTCTTAATTCTCAAAGACCTTGGCGAGGTCTCAGTTCCTTTTCTGTATGATCTCTTAAAGGACAGGGATGAAGATATGCGAAAGTTTGCTGTTGACCTGCTTGGCGATATTCATATCGGAGTTGATTATGAATTGTTGATACCTATGTTTAAAGATGAAAACGCAAACGTAAGAGCCGCAACATGCCGTTCATTCGGCCTTCTTAACGTTAAAGAGGGTGTAAAGTATCTTAAGAAGGCTCTCTCTGACCCTGAGGAATGGGTCGCTTTTACCGCTTTGGAGGCTCTTGGTGCCATGGAGTCTGAGGAGGGGGTAACCGCTATTAGTGAACTCTGCAACGGTTCCTCTTTGGTGCTTAAGTTTGCAGCTTTTGAAACTCTAGGTAAAATTCCCTCTAAACAATCCAAAGATGCACTCATCGAGTGCACTAAAACCACCGATTCCTTTACAAAATCAGTTGCAGTAAAGAGCCTGGTTCAGATTGGCATAGAGCCTGATATGCTTTTCCTTGCCCCTGACCTCAGAGTTATGCTCCAAAGTGATGACTGGGAGGATAGATTTGCAGCTATTTCAGGTCTTTCAGTAATAAAAGATAAAGATTCACTTTATACTCTTCTGGATATGGCAGGCTCCCTGGACACCTCTTATCCTGAAAATGAAGAACATACAGCCATCATAAAGGATGCTGTTTTAAATATTGCCGACTGCTCATCGTTGCTCTCTCTTTGTGACATCAATAACCTAAAATTCAGAGGCATGGCAATTTTGGTGGAAACACTCGGAAAACTTAAGTGCGTTGAGGCTATTGATACACTTGTAAAACTCCTTAGAAGTTCACTCAGGGATATTCGCAGGGAGGCTGCCCATGCACTTGTTGAAATTGCAGATGAGCGCTGTGTGGACTCACTGATTGAGGCACTCTCTGATGAGGACGGCCACGTCAGAAAACAGAGCATCTATGCTCTAAGAAAGTTGAAAGCCAAAAAATCTTTTTTACCCATACTTGATCTTATAAGCAAAGAGGGTTACGAGGATGTTGTTGATGAAGGGGTTAAGGCCCTGCTTTCTATGGATTCATCAAAGTTTCTGCATAAAGCCTCCTCTTATCCTGAAAATTTTAAAATCTATATAGCTAAATATGCTCAGGAGACGGAGCTATTGCTTGACCTTTCAAAGGATGACAGTAAAAGTGTTAAAATAGCGGCGATTTCACGGCTCGGCTCTTTTAATCAGCAAAATGCTTATGACAGACTTTCTGAACTCTTAAATGATAATGATTTAGAACTAAGACGCTCCTCAGCAATGACTCTCAGCCAGTACGGTGTTTTTGTTGATGCTCTTTTAACGGCTGTCAACGATAGTGATATGTGGGTTAGATTTTATGCACTTAAAGCGATTGCTGCTACAAAGGGTGCTGAGTACCCTGATCTGTTTGCTCAGGCACTTAATGACCGTGAAAACCTTGTAGTTATGGGGGCAATTGATGCGCTTTCAATTTTAGGCGGACAGGATGCGTATGAGGCCATCTATTCCATCAGAGATCATACAGATGACGCAATAAGGCAGCGTGTTGAAGAGGTCTTACAGAGCTTGTAATGGAACTTAAAGATGAAACATTTAGAAATTTCAGAGATTTCATATATGAAAAAAGCGGTATATACATACCGGATACAAAAAAGTATTTTATAGAAAACAGATTAGGCAAAAGAATAGAGGAAAACAAACTGGCAAGCTTTGACGATTATTTATACATGTTGAAATATAATAACAATATCAGTGAACTGAATGTTATGTTTGAAAGAATAACAACAAATGAGACATTTTTTTTTCGTGAACTCCAACAATTAGAGGTGCTTGTGGGGCACATAATACCTAAGATAAAGGCGGAGTTAAAACCTGCAACCTTAAGAATCTGGTCATCAGCCAGTTCAACCGGAGAGGAGCCCTACACTATCGCAATGATGCTTATGGAAAACCCCAAAACGGCAGGTATAAAATTTGAGATACTTGCCTCGGATTTAAGCGAATCCGTTTTACAAAAAGCCAGAGTAGCCACCTATGGCCAGTACTCAATCAGAAACGTTCCTCAAAACTATCTGAAAAAGTATTTTAAACAGTTAGAAGGTACCAATTATGCCTTAAATACCGAGGTTCGCTCAAAGGTGAAATTTGTACAGATTAACCTTCTTGATGCAGCAAAGATGAGAAGTGTCAGGGACATGGACGTTGTGCTTTGTAGAAATGTGTTGATATACTTTGATAAAAAAGCAAAAATATCTGTAGTAACAAGTATTTATGAGTCGCTGAAAAACGGCGGCCATTTTCTAATAGGAATGGCTGAGTCACTGCACGATGTAACACGTGCGTTTAAGCCTGCAGTCATAGATAAAACAGTGGTTTATCAGAAGGCATAAGCCGCGGGATGGAGGAAAGAGTATGAAGATAATGGTAGTGGATGACGATAAGACTACTCGGAAAATACTCGGCCTCTATCTGAAAGGCGGAGGGCACGAACCTGTGTTTGCAGAAAACGGCCTTGACGCTATAGAAAAACTTGCTGCCAACGAGGTCGATTTAATCCTGACAGATCTAAATATGCCCTACATGGATGGCATAGAGTTGACTAAAACCCTTAAAACGGATCCTTCTTTTAAGGATATTCCATTAGTAATGATAACTACGGAAAATGATGAGGCTGAAAGAAGCAAAGCTATGGCTGCAGGTGCAAACGGTTATCTGGTAAAGCCGATATCAGCCGATACACTCAATAAGAATGTTAAAATATTTGCAAAAAAAAATTAAATTCAGGAGGAAATTTTAATGCCATATGACAAGCACATGAAAATTCTTGTGGTTGATGATTTTTCAACAATGAGAAGAATCATTAAAAACATCTTAAAGCAGCTCGGATATGAGAAAATTGAAGAGGCTGAGGACGGTGAACAGGCCTTTACCAAACTTAAAAATGGTGACTTTGATTTTTTGATAACCGACTGGAATATGCCTAACGTTACCGGCCTTGAGTTACTCAAAAGAGTTAGAGCAGACGCAAAATTAAAGGCTATCCCTGTGTTACTGGTAACAGCAGAGGCAGAAAAAGAGCAGGTCATTGAGGCTGTTAAAGCTGGTGTTAATAACTATGTCATTAAACCTTTCACTGCGGATGTGCTTAAGGATAAGCTGGATAAGATATTTGAAAGACTGAAAAAATAATTTCGCTGCCGGAGGAAAAACATGGGCCAGTATATAGGTTTTAACATTGGCAGGGAGGAATATGTAGTTCCTATTCTGATTGTGCAGGAGATCATGAAGCCAACTCAGACCACAGTTTTGCCGCATTCAAGGGATTTTGTGATGGGTATAATCAGTTTGCGCGGCAAGACGATTACAGTTATAGATTTAAAACAAAAGCTAGGACTATTTAACGCCGACTCACAGGGAGAGGGCAATGTTATAGTGGTCAATATGGGACGCATTACGTTTGGAGTTAAGGTGGATTCCATAACCGGTGTTATGAATATAGATAATGATTCAATTGTAACAGAGGTCGGATTTGTTGGCACAAATACGGATGAATGCCTAAAGGGAGTTGCTAATCTCGGTGATGACAGGATGGTACTTGTTTTAGATTTTACTAAGTTATTAACTAACGAGGAGATTTCCCTTATAGGGGAGGATATAGTAAATTCTGAATGTACTGATGAAGGTGAGGTTGTGGTCACAAAGAGAATAACAACTATGGGCGGAGATTTTTTCGTAAAAGAGGTGCGGGATGCCGTCCATAAGAGTGCTGCAGATAAAGGGCTTGATCAAAAATTGGTCATAAGATTAATGGAAAATGTCAACAAGCTAATGGAGTCCTTTGCCAATGGAGATATAGAGTCTGCCGAACGGGCGATAGATGATCTTTCAAGTTTCGGGGACCGTGAAATGTTTTCAGAGATTGGGAGAATGACCCGCAAGTTGCATGACTCCATAAAAGATTTTAAACAGTTATTGAACCCTAAGCTAAAAACTCTCGCTGAGGGGGAGATGTCTGAGGCAACCGATAAGCTTGAGTGGGTAATAACTAAAACTGAGGAGTCAGCAAATAAGACTATAAATATAGCAGAGAAAAATCAGGCTAAAATAGATGAGCTCCTGGCTGCAATGGATAACCTTGAATCATCACCTCAATCTGAGGAAACTGCAACTGCAGATAAGGATTTTTCCAATCTTTTAAAAAACGAATTAAACGATATGAATAATGATTTTCTTGAGATAATGATGGCACAGGAGTTTCAGGACCTGACAGGACAGATACTTAGAAAAGTGATCAAACTTGTCAGAGACCTGGAGGATCAACTGGTAAAACTTGTTATGATGTTTGGCGTAAAAGTAGATGGGAAGCAGCCTGAAAAACCGATTGAAAAAACAGAGGGTGAACTCCTCGGCCCTCAAATAAAACCCTCTGAAAGCGCAGTGTCCGACCAAGGTGATGTGGATGCGCTGCTTGCTGAGTTTGGATTCTGACAGAGAATGGATATGATTTCCATAAATATAAAAATAAACACTTGGGAGGGCATCTGAATTGTCTGACGAAATGGATGAAATAATAAATGATTTTTTAATAGAAACAACAGAGCTTGTTGATGATTTGAATCAGAAGTTTGTTGAGCTTGAGTCTGACAGAGATAATCAGGATTTGGTCAACAGTATATTCCGTTCCGTCCACACGATAAAGGGAGCCTCCGGGTTTTTGGGCTTTAACCAGATGGTGGATGTGACGCATATAACGGAAAGTGTGCTGAAAAAAATAAAGGATGGTGATTTAATTCTTGAGCCCGGCATTATGGATGTGATACTTGAGTCCATAGACATGGTTAAAGTGTTGTTAGATCATATAAAACAAAAAGACGGAGCTGAGGAGGACATTACCGGTCTTGTTGGCCGCCTTAAGGCAATAAATGACGGCACTGCCGCAGGCTTATCCGAGCCGCCGCAGATGACGGCACAGCCTGCCTCAGATGAGCCGGATATAGATATGACAGGCGTGCTGGATACCGATCTTCTGGCAGAACTTGAGGCAGAACATGCTGCCTCCTCAAGCGTCAAACAGGTGGGCACAATCCTTATAGAAAGCGGTTTGATTAGTGAGGATGACGTGGATGAGGCTCTTAAGATTCAGGAGCTTATCAAAGAGTCAGTAGATGTTGGAGAGATTCCCAGGGTTGGTGAAATTTTAACCGTCACCGAAAAAGCATCCAAAGATGATGTAAAGAAGGCTCTCAACAAACAGGCCCCGCCATCCCCTCCTGCTGAGAAATCAGATAAACCCCAACAGGTGGAACAGACAATCAGAGTGGATGTTGAGCGGCTTGATAACGTGCTTAATCTGGTTGGGGAACTGGTTTTGGCAAGAAACCGGCTTGTTAAAATCTCAACTACTCTTGAAATAAAATACCAGGACAGCGAAGACCTGGCGCCGCTTACCGAGTTAACATCATTTATAAACCTGATAACAACAGACCTTCAGATAGCGGTTATGAAGACACGTATGCAACCCATAAAGAAGGTATTTAACCGGTTCCCAAGAATGGTAAGAGACCTTGCCCGCCAGCTAAACAAAGAGGTAGAGTTAAGGCTTTTTGGCGAGGATACCGAACTTGATAAGTCAATTATTGAGGAAATAGGCGACCCCCTTGTTCATTTAATAAGGAACTCCGTAGATCATGGCATAGAGATGCCAAAAGAAAGACAGTCTATTGGAAAGCCAACCTTAGGCACCGTAATACTTTCAGCCTATCAGGAGGGTAATAACATAGTCCTTGCAATAGAGGACGATGGTAAAGGCATAGACCACGAAATGCTAAGAGAAAAAATAGTGGAAAAAGGCCTTTCAACATTTGATGAACTTGATAAACTTTCCATAAAAGAGGTTCTGGATTTTATTCTCTTACCCGGATTTTCCACAGCCAAGGTCGTATCAGATGTTTCAGGCAGAGGGGTTGGTATGGATGTGGTAAAGACCAACATAGATAAGTTAAACGGTGTTATCACAATCGATACGGAAAAAGGTAAAGGGTCAAAGTTTATAATCCGGCTGCCGCTTACGCTTGCCATCATTCAGGCGCTTATGGTAGGAGTCAGCAAAGAGGTGTTTGCAATTCCTCTGGCCTCGGTTGTTGAAACAGTTCGATTGGTTGATAAGGACATTAAAACAATAAGGGGACAGGAGACTGTTATACTCAGAGACGAGGTGGTGCCGGTGCACAGACTTGCTGACAAGTTCTTCATAGAGAGGTCCTCTGATGTAAACGGTAAGATGTACCTTGTGGTTATACTGATAGGAGAGAAGAAATACGGACTAATGGTTGATAAGCTTTTTGGCCAGGAAGAGGTAGTTATTAAGTCCATAGAGGGATTTTCCGGGAGTGCCGATGGCGTAGCCGGAGCCACAATAACAGGAGACGGAAAAGTTGTGTTGATTTTGGATCCATCTGTGATGTTTAGCAGCGCTAAGCACGGATAACAGATAAAGTGATACAGACTCCTGAAAAAAAGATAAAGGTGCTAATTGTGGATGACTCAGCCTTTATGAGAAACACCATAAAGAGCTTGATAGTGAGGGATCCTGAGATACAGGTTGTTGGAACTGCCTCAGACGGTTTTGAGGCGCTGGAGAAAATAGAATCCCTGAAACCTGACATTATTACACTGGACGTTGAGATGCCGCGGATGAACGGGCTTGAGGCTCTTAGGGCAATCATGGCAAGCAACAATCCTCTGCCTGTGATAATGGTTAGCTCACTTACGACAGAGGGCGCTAAGACCACTTTAGAGGCACTGGAGCTTGGTGCCGTGGATTTTATTCCCAAAAATCTCTCTGATCTATCTGTTAATATCGTCAATATAAAGGATATGCTGCTGGATAAGCTTAAGCAAATAGGAGGCAAAAAACTCAAAATACAGAGAAAGGTTTCCTCTCTTAAAGTTGGAGTTTCCACAGTGGCCAAGCCGGTTGCACCACAGCCGCAGTCTGTCCGGTCAGTTCAGTTTACATCAAACAAGAAAGTACAGATGGTTGCCATTGGAACATCAACAGGCGGCCCTAAGGCGCTTCAGAGTATAGTGCCATTTTTCCCTAAAAATTTCTCAGTACCTGTTATAATATCCCAGCACATGCCGGCTAATTTCACAGGCCCTTTTGCCGAGCGGCTTTGCCAGCTGAGCCAGTTGCCGGTAAAAGAAGCCAAGCATGGTGAAAAAATAGAAAATGGTATTGTCTATATTGCCCCTGGCTCAGGACACATGAGTATTACCAAGAAGGGATTTGACAAATTTATCAGCATCGGGGATGACCCTGGCTACATATATAAACCCTCGGTTGACGTTATGATGTTAACCACTAATTCTGTAATGCCTGGGGCCTGTCTTGGAGTCATATTAACCGGCATGGGTAATGACGGCTTTAAAGGGATGAGAGCTATTAAGGAATCAGGTGGCAGAACGATAGCTCAGGATGAGGAAAGTTGTGTTGTATTTGGAATGCCCAAGTTTGTCGTTGAAGCGGGTCTTGCCGATAAGGTTGTGACGCTTTCAGAGATAGCAGGGGAGATTATTAATTCAATATAGACTTTTATTATTATATTTATTTAAGGTATAATCCGTTATACGATGCAGTTGGACTTTTTTAGCAGTTGTGTTGTTATGGCAAAATGATGATTAAACATATATGGAGGCATAGATATGGAGCCTTTTACAGCGACTGAAGACATACTTCAGCTTGTTACTTTCACTCTCGGGACAGAGGAGTATGCTGTTGATATTTTAAAGGTACAAGAAATAAATCGGATGACATCAATAACGATGGTTCCCAATGCCCCGCCTTTTGTAGAGGGTGTGATAAACCTCCGCGGCAAAGTTATACCTGTTGTCAATTTGAGAAAGAAATTCGGAATTCCGGGGATGGAAGACAGTGAAAACGCCAAAATTATGATTGTTGACCTCAAAGGGGTTACGATGGGGCTGATTGTGGACGCAGTATCGGAGGTTCTCAGAGTGCCTGCAAATATCGTAGAACCCACCCCACCAATGGCTACCGATATTAGTACAGAGTTTATATACGGCATCGCCAAGTTAAATGACAGGCTTATAATTATGCTTGACCTTGATAAGATGATTGACAGCGCTACGGATTCTTTCAGTTTCTAAATCAACTCTTGACACCTTAAAGCACAATGTGATAGTTTACTTAAGTGTAACGCTCTTTGTAAAGGCACGCCGGAGTGGCGGAATTGGTAGACGCAAGGGACTTAAAATCCCTCGGGTTCACGCTCGTGCCGGTTCGAGTCCGGCCTCCGGCATTTAATAAAAACAAGGGGTTAGACGCTTTTATTTAACCCTTTTCTTTTTTATTCCAATTCCGGGTATGTTTTAACTTATTTGGCAGTTCAAAGTATTTCTGAAAATAGGAATTACCCAAAAGAGAGAAAGAATAATCCCTCTTTTGTGATAATTCCCAGTGCTTTATATATTCAGGGCTTTTCTCTTTTTCATAATATGGTCTTCAATTCCGTTTACAATCTGAACAGGGTCATCGCCGACGGCAATTTTTCCTCCGGTTAGATTCTCAACATCCTGAGTCAGAAGTTTAACCACATCCGGTGCTCCTGTCACTGCTGGTGTTGGAGATACATGAGTGTAAAGACCAAATGCTACGGCAAACATGGCGTCAATAGTTGCTTTTTGTTCCATGTATTCAGGGGCAGTTACTGCTACAGGCAACTGTGACACATCAACCCCAAGCGCTCCAGCAACGGCTGTAACCAGATTGGCAAGCCTTCCCGTGTCCGTACAAGTGCCAAAACTCAGCGCCGGGGGAACTCCCAGTGCCTTGCATACACTTTGCAGCCCCGCACCAGCCAATGCAATGGCGTCAAGACTTTGCAGTCCCGCTACCTGCAAGGCTGCATTTCCACAACCGGCACTAAGAACCAGAATATCTCTCTTTATCAGTTCTTTAGCTACAGCTACAGTCAGTGCATCCTGTGGTCCGTTTGCCAGAGTGGAACAGCTTACCAGAGCGGTTATACCTTTTATGGAGCCTTGCTTTATTGCGTCAAGCAGCGGATTTAATGAGCCACCCAGGGCTTTTAGTACGGATTCTGTTGAAAACCCCACGATTGCATTTTGTTTTTTCTGAGGAATAAGTGTATCTTTCCCCTTTCTCTTTTGAAAGTTATCGATTGCTAAGGTAATTAGCTTACCAGCAAGCTCTTCAACGTCCTCGGGTGTGTAATCATAGTTAATGTTTACGCCCGGTAACCTGACCAGCTTCGATACGCTGGCTACGGTTGAGTTATATTTATCGGCATAGAGGCTAAGTGTCGGTACAGAACAGTTCATATCAACTGCGAAGAGATCTACGGCACCAGTTGCCATTACATATTCCTGGTTTATCCAGTTGCCGGTAAGCCCTACAAATACATCGTCTGTGGGAAAGCGCTGAATCAACTCCTGCCCCGTCTCGATAGAGCCGATAACCCTGATACCCTTAGCGCCTTTGTCACGGGCCAGTTTTTGAATATCGTCCCGATGCGCAAGATTTATGATAGCTGCCCCGACAAAAGGCTCATGCCCGTTTGGTAGAATGTTCACATAGTCTTTGTCTATTATGCCGACATCTACGAAGGTCTCATGGGGCGTGGGAGAACCAAACAGTATGTCCTGGACAATTTCAAGAGGAATCTGTGCGCAATAAGCCATCGAGATAGACATTCTCATGGCCATTTTTGCTAAAGATACATAATCCGAGTCAATATTGGTCATACATCTGGTTTCAGTATCCATGATTTCATGAAGTGTGCCACCCGGGAAGATTCCCATCTCTCTCCAGAGGCGCTTACGTGCCTCTGGTGCGTATATCTCAACAAGCTTTGATTCCTCATCAGAGTCCTTATGGAATTCACTGAGGAAGAAGTCGGCTACTTTCAGGGCAGTTTGTTTTATGTCGCCTTGCTTGCCTACTCCTATAGTATCGGCAACGCTGTTGAGCAACTCTTCATTTTTTATCGCAAAAGAAGTCTTTCCCTCAGCGACAGCCTTTAGCGTCTTAAAAGCAGATTTCGCGTGATATGAATACGCTGCTGCCCCAAAGATATTGGTATGCACCAAGTTCCTCATCACCATAGCGTTAGCGTCTATGCCGCACACACCTCTGTCGGCATACTGAGTTATCCGGCATGGCCCCTGGCTGCATAGTTGGCAACTTACACCTTTCTTACAGTACGTACAGCGAGTTTTTTCCTGAGCATCAAAGCGCTCAAGCATACTTGACATACCGTCTTTTTTAGCTTTTTCATGAAGCTCGTTAATGCTATCATGAAGACTTATGTTGTCCATCGTGACTCCTGATTTTCATATTTATTAATTAGGATAAATATCCTAATTAAATGTAGCATTAAGCGTCAGTAGGAATCTATGATATATAACATATAGTAATATTATTGGAATATTATTTAGAAATGGAATAACTCTTCTATCGACTATACAGTATAGCGCTTGCCTTGGCTCCACTGGTATGCCCTGAGAACAACCAGTCTGCTTCTTATAGCGCACTGTAAGTTATGTCGTTACGGTTATGCTAACACTCTCAGAACGGAAAGCGGCACTATAGCGTTATCTTGAGAACCTCTATGGCCTTGGCCACAAGTTCGTCGGGACTAAAAGGCTTTGTCATGTACATGTCGGCTCCGAACTCAAGCCCTTTCTTTCTATCCACCTCCTGTCCTTTAGCTGTCAGAAGTATGATGTAGACATCCTTCATGCCATAATCGTTCTTCACGGCTTTGCAGACGTCAAATCCGTTCATCCTGGGCATCATGACATCGAGGAATACCAGGTTCGGCGGGGATTTCCTGATCATCTCAAGGGCGGTTGCACCGTTATCTGTTACCTCGATCTCCACCCCGTAGTCTTCCAGTTTTTCGAGCGTGCGCTCGATAAGAAGCCGTACGTACGGCTCGTCGTCAACTATCAATATTTTCGGCATTTATTCCTCCCTCATTGCCTGATGTCAAACCGTTATAAGACGCGATGAAGGCATCGACCACCGCTGGGTCGAACTGGGTGCCGGAGTGTTTTTTCAACTCGTCAAACGCCGTCTCCAGGCTTAGTCCTTTCCTGTACGGTCTGTTTGTCGTCATCGCGTCGAAGGCGTCGGCGACACTTATTATCCTGGCCTGTATGTCTATGGTCTCGCCACCGATCCCATCCGGGTAGCCCTTACCGTCGAATCTTTCGTGGTGATGCCTTACGCCGGATAGAACATCCCGAAGATGTTCTACATGCTTTAATATCTCGGTACCGTATATGTTATGTTTTTGCATTAATTTGAACTCCTCGTCGGTAAGTCTGCCCTCCTTGAGAAGCACGTTATCCCTGACACCGATCTTGCCGATATCGTGTAGTACGGCGGAGAGCTTAAGCCACTTCATCTGATTATTGTCTAGCCCCATATGATTGCCTATGGCGAGACTGTATTCCATGACCCGTTTGGTATGATTTCCAGTATAGGGGTCTCTTTTTTCAATCGTCTCGGCAAGCGCATGTACGGTGGTAAAAAACGTCTCATGTAGTTTCTCGAAGAGTCTGGCGCTTTCCGTTGCGACGGCAACCTGAGAGGCGATGGTGTTGAGGAGTTTTACGTCTCCGGAGGTAAACGTCCGAGGCTTTGTGCTGTAGATAAATATGACGCCGTTTATCTTGTTTTTTACCTTCAGCGGGGCATAGACGAAGGAGTGTACTATATCGTGTCCTGCAACATCGTTTACCACCTCAGCCCGGCCTGCCGAAAGGGTGTTTTCGGATATCCATGGGGCGAATATGCCTGGCAGTTGGCGGGAGTCGACGGCTCCGGTTGCGGCTACGACCTTCATCTGCAAGGTCTTGTCGTCGGCCAGCATGACGAACATTTCGGGGGCACCGAAGATATTTAACGTTTCATCTATACAGAGCTGTGCAACCTCCCTTACGTCAAAGCACAGGGCTACCTTCTCGCCTAAGGCAAACAGGAAAGACAATTCGCGGTATCTTTCGAGGGTTTCGTCCGTCAGGGATTTCTTTTCGATTTCCCTCTCCAGTGCATACGATATGACCTGAGCGAGGGCACTGGCTCCTGCCTGTCCGAGGACCCAGCCCGATGTCTCGCCGGAGGCCTCCACGGGGTGTTCCATGTACGGCCCCTCCGGTATTGTCCCGAGGAGCACCGTCTTGTTGGTGTCGAGGATGCAAACCGGTGACTCGATCGTTTTGGATACCGCTTCGATTACGGCCGAAAGGTTTTTATTTTTGAGAAGCCTCGAAAGCTTAACTATTGACACCAGTTTCCCCTCCGACCAATATGCAGGTGACCGTTTCGAGCGATTTTTCAAGTTTTATGGACTTTAGCAGATCGTTCTTGTTCGAGGTCGAAATATCGATGATGATCAGGTTGGGACGCACGGACAATGCCAAGCCCAGGCACTCGCTCATGTCATGCGCCCCGATGACAGTATAACCCCTTGCCTCGAGCATCCTGGAGAGGCTTTTTATAGCAGATTCGTTTTCGTCTATGATTAGCACCTTCTTGCTGGACTTATTACGGAGCAGGAGCGACTGCACCTCCGAAAGAAGCGCTGGAACGTTTATGGGTTTTTTGAGATATCTGTCGACCCCGACCCGATATCCCTTGTTTTCGTCTTCGAGAATGGAAAGCACGATAATCGGAATATCCCCGGTTGCGGGGTTGCTTTTCAGCACGGCGGCTGCGTCTATGCCGTTCATAACGGGCATCATTATATCCAGTATTATGAGGTCCGGTCTGTTTTCTCTTGCGTCGTTTACGGCCTCGATGCCATCGGCAGCCTCGCGGACGTTATATCCCGCAGCCTCGAGCTCATATTTCAGGAGACTTCGTATGTGAGCCTGGTCGTCCACAACGAGGATATTTTTGCACCTTGCGTCGGGGGCGGCCTCCCCACGCACTTCATATTCATCGAGGTGCCTGACGAGTAATTCCATGTCCATGGTTTTTGGCTTCGGTCCGTCTGTGGGCACCGTAAAGGAAAACCTGCTTCCCTTGCCGGGGACGCTGTCCACCGATATGTACCCCCCGTGATGCTCGACTATCTGCTTGCAGATGGACAAGCCAAGCCCTGTACCCGCGGGCCTGTCCGTAAGCGTATCGCCCACCTGCTTGAATTTATCGAACACCTTGCCGCAGTCCTCCCTGGCGATGCCCAGCCCCTCGTCTTGTACTCCGACCACGATATCGTCGCCCTGCCGCTGTGCCGAGCACGTCACCGTGCCTTTATCCGAGAACTTGGCGGCGTTTGAAAGCAGGTTTATCAACACCTGGATAAACCTGTCCCTGTCGCCGACAGCCACCGGCAGGTCGGTTTGTACGTCGCAGACAACCTCTACCCCCTTGTTTTTAAAAAGCACGGAGGTTGCGCTGACCGCCCTCGTTATTATCTCCTGGAAGTTCAGCGGCTCGGTCCTCCACTCGACCTTACCGGCCTCCATTTTAGAGATGTCAAGGACGTCGTTTATGAGGGTAGTTAGCCTCCGGCTTTCGGTCGTGATGATATCTATGTGCTCTCTGACGCGTTTTATGGATCTCTCCGTTTTTTTGTCCGTGACCGTGATAAGCGGCAGGAGGTCCTGGTCTAACTGTTTTCTGATGATGTCGGCAAAGCCGAGGACAGATGTAAGCGGGGTACGCAGTTCATGGGATACGGTGGAAAGGAAGGATGACTTCATCTCATCAAGCGCTTTAAGCTTGACCAGGGTGTCTTCAAGCTCCGAGGTTCGTTCCCACACCTTTTTGTCAAGATCCTTTATGTTCTCCGTGAGCCTCTGCGTCATGGAACTCAGGGCTTCAGCAAGTACGCGGATCTCCTCCCCAATATTTCCAGCCCCACTGGAGATATCCATGACCTCCTTGCGAATGTCTTCAGGGACGTATATATTGTCGGCTGCTACCTCCCTTGCGTACCTAGTGAGGATTTTCAGAGGCCGTGATATTCTCTTTGCCATGATAAGTATCGCAGCGGTGCTAAAGACGAAGATCAGGGACATGAAGACAATGCTCTTGCGAATGGCCAAAAAAACGTGTCCTTTTATGACATCTCTGCTCATTCCGATGTGTGTGTATCCGGCAACGCCGAAAAGTATCGGTGCCGACACGTCTATGATGTCGCCGTATTTTTTCATCTTCTGGTACCTTATGGCGGTTGACTCGCGGTCGCCCTTCCTGTCGCCCAGGTCTGCCGGCACGCGGGGCACAAAGGTATGGGAGAGCATGGCGCCGTTTTCGTCGGTAACATATACGTAGGCCACACCCTCTGTCGCGCTGTACTGATCAATTAAGGCCTGAACTGTCGAGGCATCCCTGTTGAGGATTATTTCCGCGGTGGAGTTTGCGATGCCCTCCGCTATAGCCTTGCCCTTGCTCACGTACTCGTCGGTCAGGTAGTCGCTGATAGTCCGAATCGAAAACAGGGACGTGGTAACGGTTATGACCGCAAAGAGCGTTATGACGGAAACGAGTGTCTTTCTAACCAGACTCGACTGTTTCATTTGCGCCACACCTGCCAGTCTTTGATTGTGACAAAACGGTTATCTCTGACGGTGGTGTAGTATATTTTATTCAGGCCCTGATGAACGCCCAAACCAAAGGTAACGCTCTCATCAATACCGATGTCGAGATTCCTGATTGACTCCACGGCCTTCTTTACCTGCCCTCTGTCGCCGGGGTTGTCCATCCTTTTCAGTATCTCGACAAGGAGTCGGGCGTTTAAGAACCCCTCCAGGCTTGTGAAGCTGTACTTAAGCGGTACGTAAGAGGCGTCCTGGTCCGTAACACCGGGCGACACCCGACTGTTATCCATCAGCTGCCTGTATAGCAGGACGGCGGGCAGTGAGGAGTCGTTATAGTTAGGTACGACCTGCGAGTTTATCAGATTTACCGTATAATTGCGACCGCTTTTCTCTGATATCTGTGTCAGGAGTTTCAGGAGGTTTTCGCTGCCGACAAACGAGACGTTGGCGATTGGAACGTCAAAGCCGGCATCTCTTGCGTCCCGTATAAAGGCCGCACATGCGGCGTAAGAACCTATCGAAATTATTGCGTCCGGCGACGCAGCCCTTAATATGCCGACATGCTCGTTCATTCTCTGATCAAACATTGCACCGCGGCTATAGGTCGCCTCCTCGACGATATCCAGGCCGTATCGCTCAAGTGCCCTCTTTAAGCCATCCCAGCCGCTCCTGCCGTAGGCGTCGGCTTGGTAGAAAACGGCAATGCGTTTTCTGCCTATACGCACGAAGTTGTCCACCAAGCCTTTGAGTTCCTGCTGGTACGATGCCCGGAGGTTGAAAACAAACTCGTCATAAGGCGGCTCACGATGAGGTTGTGCGCCGGTAAACGGGAAGAAAAGGTACACGTGCTCCGAGCTGTATTTCTTCAGTAGCGGCAGCACCCTCGTCACTGTCGGAGTACCAACGTAGTCTATGAGCGCAAAAACCTTATCGCCCTCGATAAACTGGATAGTGTTTTTAATGGCCGGGGCGGGATTATATCCATCGTCATAGGCAACGATTCTTATCTTGCGGCCGTTTACGCCGCCCTTATCGTTGACGTAGTCGAAGTACGCCCTGGATCCCTTGTACAGCTCAATCCCCAGACCGCTGGACGGCCCCTTAAAGGCCGCGGACATGCCTACGACTATTTCCTCCGCGCTAAACGCCTCCATGGGAAAGAACAGAAAAAGAGCTGTACACAGAATTAAACTAATGAGGCAAAGCCGGTTCATCAATTCTCTATCCCCTTATCCAAAGATAAGCGCGTTACTCACAATGTTACATATCATGTTTGCGCATATGTTTTACAGAATACCAGATTGGGCGGCGGGGTGTCAAACAATTTCCTTTTGTCAAAAAGGGTACGTTTAACCGGAAAAGATTGGGAACGAATGAGTATTAGCGTTTTTGTCTGCTTAGAATTTCCGCTTGAACCTTAGGTACTATTTGTATTAGGGCTTCTTTCATGGCAATGCTCAGACTTTCAGCAAGTTTAGTGAACGATTGATCGGAAAGCGGGCTTTTTTTGGTGAAGACTCCGTGTAATATGTTGCTGTCATCGGGAGTAAGAAGGTCATAGTCAAATTCGATAACTCCCAGTGAGGGAGTCGTGTCATCAAAGCGTTCAAATCTTCTCAGATTTATTTTCAGACAGTAATAGTCACGCCTCTGAATTGTCAAAATCCTGACATCTTTAAAAAATGTTAAATCATACAGTGCATTCCTGAAACTCTCGGAAATCATTTTTACCGGAGGAGCCTCCCACTTAGAGTATAATTCAGTTGTAAGCTCATACGGGGAACTTCTGTGGGATAAGTATGGCTGTGACAAGTACTTAGGGGCCGTAACCAAAATACCGAGGGATACATCCGTGACACCCGGACTTGTTGCGTTTTCATATGAGGAAATGTTCAAACTGTAAATCCTGTTTTCCTCTACAGAGCACGAAAACACCATCACAAGCAATACTGCAGCAAATAGTCTGTTCATTTTTCTCTCCCCCTACCCTCCTGGCTATGTGTTAGAACCCACGGCTTTGTCTTTATCTCTTGTAATGTCCCCTGTAGGTCATCCATAGTGTTTTTTATAGAATCAAGGAGAGCTGTTAAGTTTTCAGATTGATCCGATATGGCAGAATTAAATGAATCTGATGTCTTCAATATGGACTGAGCGGTTTTATCCATAGAGTTTACCATTACGCCTATCCCCTTAAGGTCTTCATTAAACACCTTAAGAGTCTCAGTAATCCCATCTTTATTAGTTACTAATATTTCATTCATATTCTTCAGTACACTGTGCATTTCCTTTGTGGACTGAGTAAGACTTAACGAAAAGTCTGAAAATTTTGTATTTAGTTCAATGGCTACATTGCTTGAATTTACAAGTAAATCTTCTATATGCTGTCTGTTTTTTTCGCCAAAAAACAAATCCATGTCTTGTATAAGTGAATCGAGTGAAACTGCGGCAGTGTCCAGTTTGACTATTAAATCAGACAACGCTGCCACTTTGCCTGAGGGCAATACAGAGCCTGGCGGAATTTTCCCTTTTGTTGTATTATCAATTGAAAGATCAAGGTAAATCTCCCCTACAAATCCTATCTGCGATATTTTAGCTTTTGTACCGTTAAATATCGATGTACCCTTATTAATCCCAAGAACAACTGTTACAGGCTCATTTGGTTTCACCGGGGCTGTCATTTCCTTGATACGTCCGACTTTCAACCCTCCAAGCCTCACAGCAGAGCCCTCGTTAATGCCGGCAGTATCCATAAGCTTAACGTAATAGACGTCATACTTATCGTAGAACTTGCTGCCTCCTATTAAAATTACAAAAAGGGCTATCACTACAAGTCCCGTAACAATTATAATACCGGCTTTTATTTCCTCATTGTACTTTGACACTTATCCAATCCTGCTGTTGTCACAGCAAAAGTATTGTATGACAATTTCTCAGGCTTGTCAAGCAGTTAAAACGGTAATTTTAAAACGGAAAGTTTACGCACTACTCTTACCACATAAACTCCCTGTGAAACCTCGTACTGTTTGAGCAAAAACAGTATAGTTTTATCTTTGAAGTCAGCATCAGGCATTATTTGGATTGCAACATCAAGAGAGCCGTTTGAAATTTTCCCTGAAATCCGGCAGCTTATGTTCTCTGCTGTCAGATAGATACTCTCTATGTTAACATTCTCAGCATCGGTACTTAACTTACCCGTTATACCGGTAATATATTTAGCAGGAATGTATAGTCCGCCTCCATGAAAGTCCTCAAAACGGCATTTTTTTACCTCGAAAACGCCCTCACCCTTATTGCTGGCATTGAGAGTGAAATTGCCTGAAACTAATCCGCTGCCTTTAATCCCAACTTTCTTTATTAAACCAAGGCCTGATAGTTGCACAGAGTCTAATGTTGCTGTAAGGGTTTTTTCTGAAAATTTTAGAATGGGTGCGGTATATGTTAAATTTATGGTGCCGTTAGAGATTGTACCAGTAAAAGTACAAAACAGATTTCCACTTAAGACCTCCTCAGGTTTAACGCTAATAACAGCATTACTTATCACTGCCATAACGGTAGTATTCTGAAAGAGTTTTACCTCCGCTATATTAACCTTAAAAGGAATAACTATACTTTTACTAAAACCCTTTAACTTCATACTGTACGGCGTGCGAACTGATTTTTCAATCGTCTCTTTAAGGAATTCCTCTGGAATGGCTACGTTCCAGAGGAGTATTAGCAATAAGAGCAGTGAGGCAATTATTAATGCGATGTATTTAACTATTTTTTTCATTTTTCTGTATTGATAAGAGGTTGAAATGTCCCTGAGGTATTCTTTACAGAAGCCAACTCCATGGATACTTCAAATTTATCCTGATCGCTAAACCCCTTTTTTAACTTAAAAGACTTTATGAGTATTGCCATTTTGTATTCTCTTACAGCATACAAAATGTTTACAACTTCATTAAGCGATAAATCTTTTAGTCTAAGTTGTGCTGTCTCTAATACATATTGCCGGTCTGACTTGTCACCTAAGGATTTAATTGACAAAAGCCTGTCCTTAAGGCTTAGTTCACTGAGCATACCTTCTATTTGTTTAAGTACGCTTGTTGTGCCGATGCCTTGTTTAAACTCGTCCTCATGGTTTTTTTCGCCGCTGTTGTACTCCCTTACTAAAGCTGTGAAATCAGTGTAATTGGACATTGTCAGAGCAAGTTTTTTTATCTTTGCGTTCAATACAGAAAGAGTGATTACCATAGTAACTGCTAAAATCAAAGCGGCTAAAAGCATCTGAAGAGTCCTTATCTTTAATAACTCACTTAGGGGCGCTATAGCAGGCAGTTGTGGGAGTCTCATTTTTGGGTTACTCCTTCTGAGAGCTTATTTTTACTGAGACCATAAACTTTACCTTTGAATCAAGACCAGGCTTTGATTCAACAAGTTTAACGTCTGAAAACCCTTCTTTTAACGCCTCCGTAAAGGTGTTCAGAAAAGAAAGGCTCTCAGCCTCACCTCTTAAAGTAACCCCACTACCCTCCATCTCAGTCTCAGTAAGCGTGACTTTTCCAAAGGAGCTTTTCGACACCAATAAGAGCACATCAAGAGGCGAAAGGCTGTCGTATATTTTCCGGGTATCCCGCATCTGTTTAACCTTACCCTGCAACTGGGCATACGGATCTACAATTTTTGTCTCACTTTTAAACATCTCCCTGTAAGTGCTTTCAAACTGAGATTGTACTGTTTTTATGCGTTTATTTATCAAGTGAATTTTGATGCCTGAGTAAACTGTTATCAGAAGCGCTGACAACAAAAGAAATGTAATCCCTGCGCTGAACTGTTTTTTAGATAACTCTGATATGGTTGAAAGTTTAAACTCTCCCCGGCAAAAGTTAATCTGAGAATATTTCTGATTAAACTGCTCTGACAGGAGCTTTCCCATAGTCTCTGTGTCAATTCCGGAGGGTTCTGTAAATGAGCCCGGAGTTTGAAAATCGGTATTTTGTAGCACATGGCTGATACTCGCGCAGGTTATCACATGCGGAGAGATGTTAAAATTTCTGAGGGTTTTAATTAATTGCTTAAGCCGCTCTTTTTCCACATAAATACAAACAGCTTTAAATTTTTTACTCCCGTCTTCACTATTACTGGTAATTATGTAGTCATACGTGTATGAATCAGACCTACCCAAAACCATTGCATCCATGATGTAGGGCAGAGTAAGCAGCACCTTGTCTCTGTCTGAAAAAGGCAGCTCTATCAGCCGAAAATGGAAAAAATCCATTGGAAGAGAAACCAGAGTTTTAGCAGATGAAAAGGTGTCTGATATTTTTTTTGGTGCGGCATTTTTAAAATCAATCTTATCTGTACTGCTTAAGACATATCCTGAAGGTGCTTTTTTGTAAAAGTAGAGCTCAGCCTCATGGCCAATAACTCTCAAAGCAAGAGCTTTCTTTTGAAAATCGTAGAGTTCCATTAAAACTCCTTCCAGTATTTTACTTGCTCCGGTGTCCCGCTATACTGTGTTACAGAGTGGATTTCCCTCTGGATACCCCTTAATGCGGCTACTGATGTGACAGAAAACGTGGTGCTTTTTACCGTAATTTTCCCCATAATTCCTATGCTTTTATCAGCCATAGCGGAGACACTTTGAATGCTTGTGGTGGTTTTAAAAGGAGACGTTTTTTCTCTGTATTCTATTATTTTTTTAGCCGTGGTTTGACTGATATTTTCGCCCAGCGCCATAAGTACCTCCTCAGAGGCAGTGTTAATGTTAATTAATCCATCGCCGTTTACTGTTACGTACGGAGCGAGTTTTTTATAAATGTCAGGTGAAATCTGAGGAATACTTAAAAGCTCATCAACACAGTACAAATAGTTGTGTGTCGTTGCGCTTGTTAACACTGCAGAGGAGCTGCCTGCTGTTGAGTTAATCCAATTGGTAACGTAAAGCGATATGTTTTCATCTAACTTAAGAGCGGTGAGAAGCCGCTTAAAGGTGCTCAATGCCTTGTCGTTTGTACTTCCGTTTTCGTTAATAATTGTGTTTAAGTTGAACTTTGAGTTTTCATCTGAGATAGAGACGACAAGAGACTCGTTAGAGTTATCAGTTATTTTTGCCACAGGAATAACGTATGAGGCATAAGCGGTATATTGGTTAGAGGCAAGGTAGTCTTTTATGTATCCGTTAGCAAGCTCAATTCCTGACTGTGCTATCAGAGAAAGATTTTGGCCGTCTCTGAAATTATACAACACGTTAGTTTTTACGAAAACTCCGTAAGCAAACTCCACAAGTATTGCAACAAGCAGTGCGGTAATCAAAAGAGTCATAATCAGCACTGACCCTTTCGGATTTTTATTTAATTTCACAGTATTATCTATACCTTGGTTTTAATTTTAGGGTAAATAGTTTCTTTTAAAGTGAATGTTTTGTTTTTTATCATAAACCCGACCGTAACAACAACTGAGTCCGGCATTTTGTCGTTAAGTTTAGAGTCCCAGGACTTTACCTCTGTATTTTGGTCTTTAAGTGAGATGGTAAAGGTATTTATATTTGCAATAGCCTCAAACTCAATAGTTTTTCCAGTTGCTGTAGAAGGTAAAATAGTTTTCATTAAAGAAAATTTCTCTCCGTCTCTTTTTACAAAATAAGCAACATCTTTAACACCTGTGCCTATGCCGCCAAACGTACTGAAATAAATGGCAGATGCCTGCCGCCCCATCTCATCCTTATCAAGCACCTTAAACCTGATGGATGTATCCTTAGAGCTGAGAAATGATGATTCTATCTCTTTTCTCATTACCTCAAACACCTCTCTGGCCTCCTGAAGAACTGTCATATAGCGGTCAGACTCAGTAAGTGCCGTCTCAGAGAGAAAGAATGTTTTATAAAGAGCAGCCATTAAAACAGTTGAAAGCAACACAGCAACAACAATCTCAATAAGCGTAAATCCTCTCATGAGGTCTTATACAAATACCGCACAGTGACAGATTCTTTTTTATTATAGACAGTTAACTCCATAATGGCAACACCGGTAAGGGCTGTCATACGGCTAATGAGTCGGTAACTATATGATTCGTAAGGGGGTTCAAACTGACCCTTTTCCTCAACCACATTTAACTGCCGAAGTTTAGTAATTTTCTCTCTTGCAAGCATTGCTGCTGTTGTAACTGTTTCATGTCTTTCCGATACAGAAAGGTTATAATTAACAGAGGAAATGGCAGTAAGCAAAAGCCCGCTTACTATACACAGCGCAATAAGCACTTCAAGTAAGGTAAAACCGTTACTGTCTCTGTCCAACGCTTTTGTTAAATAACACCCCGCATAAGTGCACAAAGTAAAATTACATATTGATTTTAATTAAGTATCTCCTGTTATTGTGCCGTCAACACTGGATTTCAAGTTTGCTTACATAGTCTGCGTATTGTTGAATCAATTCCTTTATTGTCCCTGAATCTTTAAGATTTGCCGCTGTCTCTAATGCCTGCCCCAAATTTTTAAGGTCCTCAAGTCCGAAGGTTTCTGATGATTTCTTAATCATGGCTCCTTGCATTTTTATTGATGGATAATCGCCCTGTTTTACGCACTCGTCCATCTCCTTAGCGTCTTTTTGTCTGCTTTGTAAAAACTTAGGCATTCTGTCTTTGAATTTGGGGTCAACCGTTACAACTATTTTCCCGCTATCCGTGCCACCATCCATTTTTATCTCCTTGTCTTGTTATTTTGCCCCTAATCAGAAAACTAAACTATGATACACAATCTGCTTTGATTAAGACAATACCCAATCGAAAGTCTTTTTCATGTCCGTTCCTTTATGTTATCATTTTCTTTACTTTTGAAGGCTATGAAAAAGAAAGAAATATTGCCATGGTGTCTTTTTGATTTTGCCGGTTCCGGTTACTCTGCCGTTATTCTGACTGTCGTGTTTCCGGTGTATTACACACAGGTGATAGTGGGTAATCAGGCTGGAGTTGGCGATCTGTGGTGGGGACGGGCAGTGGCTCTCAGCATGGCTTTTGTTGCCCTAACCTCCCCAGTGTTAGGTGGAATTGCAGACTATGGAGGGCTCAGGAAACGCTTTTTATTCATATACACCATAAGCTGCGTCTGTGCTGTGGTTTTTTTTACTGTGTTGTCACCTGGGATGATAATTACCGGATTTATACTAATTGTAGTAGCAAATACCGGATTTGAGGGCGGGATGATGTTTTATAATTCCTACCTGCCTGAGATTGCACCAAAGGAGTTCCATGGCAGAGTATCGGCATGGGGATTTGCCATGGGTTATGCCGGCTCATTTAGCTCTCTCCTTATAGCGCTGCCTTTGGCTAAAAACAGCTCTTTCAATGCCCTCTGGGTCTCTGTTGCAACATTCTTTTTTTTATTTTCTCTTCCTCTGTTTATTTACCTTCCCAAAGATACTCAATTAAGCCCGCTCAGTGAAACTGTAAGTAAAAAACTCACAGGATTTCTAAAAACCATGAAAGAAATATGGAAAAACACTCAACTTCGGAAATTCCTTATCTCATATTTTATCTATCAAGACGGCACAAACACCGTCATAGTGTTTTCAAGCATTTTTGCCTCAACCACACTTGGATTTAAAAGCGAGGAATTAATCTATCTGTTCCTCACAGTACAAATAACAGCCTTTCTTGGCGCCATGATAATGGCCAAACCAATAGATGTAAAAGGACCTAAGACAATAGTGCTGCTCTCACTTGTCCTTTGGAGCGCTGTAACCATAGCGTCATACCTTGTGAAAACAAAGCTCTCGTTTTTTGTTGTGGCCGTAGCAGCAGGCTTCGGTTTGGGAACTGTTCAATCTGCCTCTCGGACATTTTTTACAAAATTTATACCTAACGGCAGAGAATCAGAGTATTTTGGATTCTATTCAACTATCGGTAAAACCTCTGCGGTGCTCGGCCCACTTGTCTTTGGCGGGATTTCACACCTTACCGGCAATCAGCGGCCTGCTATATTGTCTATCATCGCATTTTTCATCACAGGCCTTGTTGTGCTTCTGTTTGTTAATGATAAAAAAGGTAAGGACATAAGGGAGGGCGCTACCCTCCCTTAAACCCACCCGTAAGGGGAATGATTCCCCTTAACCCCCGGTTTGTTTGCAGCGATTGGGTGGTTTGATTCAATGTTTTGTTGGTATGCGTGTTGGTAGAAATTTTTTTAACTGGCGTTCCGCCAATTAAAAAGTTTCAATGAGAGCTCTGCCCTCACAACAGACGAGAAGATTAAAAAGATTTAAAGTTGCGTATAAAATTAGGATTTACAGTTGCAAGCTTACTTTGATACAATAACCGAAGAGGGAGATTTATGAATGTACCAAAAATAATGATGCAAGAGAAGAGATTCACCATACTCATTGCCTTGGATGGGGAGAAGTATTGTGCATATTGTCCTGAATTAGATCTGGTTACAGAGATGGATACACCAGAAGAAGCTGCCGAGGATATTTTTGAGGCTATGAAGGATTATGCGAATGAGTATATAGAAGATTTAGAGTTATATTCAGTTAGTCCAAACAGAGCCCATCATTTACCTTATGTTAAAACAATCTATTCCTGTAATACAGATTGGGAGTTAAAGATGATGACAGAGATAAATTATGGCGTCATATACGTATGATGATTTCAGAACCGTACTTAGGAGACTTGATAATGTAAAACTATGTACTCGTGTTGGAATAACCTTTCAGTTTGCTCCACACCGTTTTGAATGATTGAAAATGCAGAAAGTATTTAAGTTGACAATTAAACTCCACTCTTATAAAGTGTGTCACCATTGATTACCGAGAGGCGTCTCTTCTGTGTACAACCAAGTAAATCTTTTAATCTGCTCATATGTTGTGCGGGCAGAGCTCGCATTTAAACTTTTTAAGCGGCGTTCCGCCGGTTAAAAAATTCTATACCAACAAGAATAACGAAAAAACATTGAATTAAACTACCCAATCGCTATCAAAAACCCTCTCCGCAAGGAGGCTAGCCTCCTTGCGGAGAGGGTTTAAGGGAGAGGCAGCGCCTCTCCCTTACTATTCTAATCCTACTATATTGACTTAAGTGTCAAAATTAGAGCTTCGGCTTTTTTCAGAGTCTCAAAATATTCTTTCTCCGGTGTGGAATCAGCCACGATGCCGGCTCCTACCTGAAGGTGGGCAAAGCCGTCTTTTATTACAAATGTCCTGATGATTATATTTAGATCCATGTTTTTGTTGTAACCAATATAGCCGCATGAACCGGTGTATGGGCCTCTTAGCACTGGTTCCAGTTCGTCAATTATTTCCATGCAGCGCACCTTTGGAACTCCGGTAATTGTGCCACCCGGGAAAACCGCCCGTATGACGTCAAAGCAGTCCTTATCCGGTTTAAGCTCTCCGGTTACATTTGATACAATGTGGATTACGTGAGAATATGCCTCGGTTATCATCATCTCATCAACGCGTACGGTTCCGTAGCTGCAAACCCGTCCGATGTCGTTCCTTTCTAAATCTATCAGCATAATGTGTTCGGCACGTTCTTTTTCATTAAGCAGAAGTTCTGCCGTAAGTTTTTCGTCCTCCGAAAAATCACTGCCTCTTGGCCGAGTGCCTGCTATCGGCCTTGTGTCTGTCGTTACCGGACTTTTTCCATCTGAGAGATTTACTCGTATCAGCCTCTCAGGAGATGAACTAACGATCGAATAGTCATCAAAATCAAAGTAACAGGCAAACGGGGACGGATTTATAGCTGAGAGTTTCAGATAAATCTGCCACGGGTCGGCATCGTTGATTTTAGCTGAAATTCGCTGCGAAAGATTAGCCTGAAAAATATCTCCGGCTTTTATGTACTCAAGAGCACGGCTTACCATCTCCATGTAACGGGATTTGTCCCCTGCATTGTTTATGATTTCAGGTTTAATCCCGTTGTAAGGCAAAATTTCAGGCGCATCCGGGATGTCTATGAGAGTTGTCTTTACGAAAAGCTCAATCTCTGCCACGGCTTCATCATAGAGAGTGCCAAGGTCAATGTCTAACGCATTAAAGCCGAATTTGTATTCCCTTACCCCTGGGCACAGAATAAACCAGCCCTTCTTTTGTTTATGGTCAAAGGATAAGAGCCTGTCAATCATAAAGAAGTGGGCATCGGGAATTTTTAAGTCATCGAGGGTGGTCTTTGGGATTTTTTCAAGGAATCGCACAAAATCATAACTAAGCATTCCGCAAGCCCCCCCCTGAAATGGTGGTAACTCTGGGTTATGGTGCTGCGGATAAGCCTCAATGAGTTCCCTCAGACGCTTTAACGGGTTTTTGTAAGATATTGCATCTCCCTCATCAGATTTAACATAGAGAGAGGAATCCTTGTATATTATAGTTAAGTACGGGGCAAATCCAGCATATGAGTACCGGGCAATATTAAAGTTTCCCTTTATACTTTCTAAGAGGAATGAGTTTTTGGCAGCAACTGCTGCATAATAACCAGCCGGCCTTTTGTAAGGAATTTCTGAGTAAAGCGGCGGGATTTTACCCCTTTTCGCAATATCTAAAAAATCCCTCCTGCCGGGCATTATTACCGCCAATGAGTGACAATCTCCACAGGTACTAAGAGCGCCCGTTAAATTTAAAGGACAACTTCAACATTTCTAAACTATCATCCTGATATCATTAAAAATCATTGGCTTTTCTACTTCTTGCATCGCTTGTTAAATTCTTCTTGTGTAAATCTATAATTCTGTGGTCCAAACACCTCAACGCAAAATGAGGCTGCAGTTGCTCCCATATCACAAGCCGCTCTGAGATTGTTGATGTCTAAAGACAGTCCTTTAAGCAATCCGCCCCTATAGGTATCTCCGGCACCGGTTGGGTCATTCACCTTAGCGGCTTGAACTATAGGAATCTCCTCTGTGTGAACTTTGCCGTCCTTTAGAGTGTGAATTGAAGAGCCATCGTCACCCTTTGTGGTTATCACGGTTTTACATAGCGTTAGTAAGTCAGCGAGTGTTTTAGATGTTTTTTCCATAAACATGTTTAATTCGTAGTCGTTGCTTATAAAAATATAAGCGCCAGTTATCATTTCTATCAGTTTCTCGCCGCTCCATGCAGGAAGTGACTGACCGGGGTCAAATATATATCTGATACCCTTTTGTTTATAAACTTTGCAAAAGTTCATCATGTCATCAAGATTTCCCGGAGACACTATTGCTAAAGTATTGGCAGGGTCAAGAGAGTCAAAATTATAGGAGGATGGGAATTTCATGGCCCCTGGGTTAAAGCAAGTTACCTGGTTATCAGAGCAATCGGTAGTTATGTAAGCGCCTGCCGTCAACTCTTCTCTGTATATCTTTATGTAATCTGTGGGAATGTTATTAGATTTAAGCCAATAATGATAAGTATCAAAATCCTTGCCTGCCTGAGAAATTACAATCGGGGTTTCACCCAAAAGTGACAGTGTGTAAGCAATGTTACCAGCAGTGCCGCCAAAGTTCTCTCTAATGTTGTTTATCATAAAACACACGTTTATATTGTGCAGTTTATCCGGCAGTAAGTGATCTGAAAACTTACCCGGAAAATCCATAATCCTGTCAAATGCAACAGAGCCCGACACTACTAATTTCACCTAAGTTTCCTCCGATATAACATATTCAAAGATTTTTCTAAATCTATGGTTTAAAGCCACTTGAGGTATTTTAAGCTATTTCGGTGACTTTTTGTAAGCCCTTCAAAACTATTTCGGCAAGTTTTTTATTAAATCCGTCTATTTGTGAGATTTCATCAACAGTTGCGTTTCTTATGGCGGTAATACCATCGAAGTGTTTAAGTAAAGCCATCCTGCGCTTCTTTGAAATACCGGTAATTTTCTCAAGCGGCGATGCCATAACCCGCTTTGCCCTGAGCTTTTTATGGTACGTTATGGCAAAACGGTGCACCTCATCTCTGACCCGTTTTAAAAATAATGATGACGGCAGTCCGTCCTCTAAATTTAATGGTTTTCGATTTTTATCCGGAAAAAACACACGGTCTGGCTTTTTTGCTATTGATACAACCGTAATTGCAGCTAAATCCGGCATATCTCCGGCACTTAGGTCTTTCAGGGCATTAATAGCAACCTCAAGCTGACCGCGTCCTCCGTCAATTATTATAAGCTCCGGCATATTTTGGCCAAGATTTTTAGCAGTACGATCGAAGGTTTCTCTCATCATCGAGTAATCATCAACGCCTGTTACAGTTTGTATTTTGAGATGCCTGTAAAATTCTTTTTTAAATCCTCCGTTTTGCCAATATATAAAAGCTCCAACCGATTCGCTGCCCGATATGGTGGAAATATCAAATGCGCCTATTGAGGCCGGAGTTTTGTTAAGTTTAAGCCGGTAGCTAAGTTCATCCAGAATAAACGAATCCGAGCTGCCTTGTCGCAGTTTAAAAGAAGTTGCAGCGTTTTCATTTGCCATTTTAAGCAGGTTCTCTTTTTTATCGTCTTTTGGAACGGTTATTTTGACAACTGTGCCGCGCTTTTTTTTAAGCCACTTCATAAGTGTCTCTCTGTGCTCAGGTTTTTCATTTACCACAATCTCTCCCGGTGGGTATATGTCTTTGTTATAAAACTGCTCTATAAATGTGGAAATCAGCTCTTTTACCGAAACTCCGCCAATGTCTTTTATGTAGAAGTCTTTTACGCCGGTTAGACAACCGTTTCTTACAAAAAACACATTTATGAGACCCTCAGAGCCTGTATGATAAAGACCGAGAACGTCCATATCGGCAAAGTTGACGTCAACCACCTTTTGCATCTCCCATGCAGTTGCTATAGCCTTTATTTTATCTCTGTATTTAGCTGCAACCTCATATTGCAAAGAATCCGAGTATCTGTCCATTTTTTCGGTAAGTTTATCAAGTAATGACTGGCGCTTACCGTTAAGAAATTCAATAACTTCTTTAACATGCTCCATGTAATCGTCATAACTAATGAGTCCCACACAGGGAGCGCTGCAAAAACCCATCTGGTAGTCAATACATGCGCGGGTTATACTCTCAAGGCGATAGTTACATGTACGCAGCGGGAAATTTTTCCTGATAAAATCGAGGATTTCTCTCATGCTCTTTGAGGATACATAAGGCCCCGTGTAAACATTCCCGTCGTTATGAACTCGCCGTACCACGTCAATTTTAGGCCAATTCTCGGTCAGTGTGACTTTAAGGTACGGGTAGTTTTTATCGTCTTTCAGGATTATGTTATATTTAGGACGGTGTTGTTTAATTAGATTGGCTTCAAGGGCAAGCGCTTCCACTTCGGATTCGGTGACGATAAAGGTAAAATCATGTGCCTCTCTGACAAGTGCAGACTTTCTCAGATCACTTTTGATACTTGCATTAAAATAGCTGCGCAGGCGATTTCTCAGAATCCGTGCCTTCCCGACATAGAGGATGCTTTCCTTTGCAGTCTTAAACATATAGACTCCGGGGGCAGCGGCAACGGTTTTCAGTTTTTCCGGTATCTTATTCATAATGACAGTAAGGACATGTTATTGTGATTTTGCTACATGGATTTTCGCTAAAAATTAGTAGTTCGATCGCAGATTTATGCAGCATGTTCCATTCAAGTATATACATTATAATTATTACCAAAGAAATATACAATTTACTATAATAATACGGAACATCATTCTTTTTTGGCTCTACCAATTAGGGTTTGACAACAAAAACCAGTCTCTAAAGAAATAATGACGAGTGAGAAAGTTATATCTTTTGTGCCAATTCGTTCAAGCATTAAGAATATAGTCACAACAGACGACAAAAAAGGATATGAAAACTCATAAAAATCAAATTCTATTTTTGGTTTAACGAATTCACTATCCTTATACTTGATCCTAAGTTTTGATATTTTTTTTGAACGATTTTCTATCTGCTGAGTTAAATATCTTGTAAATATCCCAAACAATAAAAATACCAATAGGATTATTTCTTTGTATGGGCTTGCGTTGTACCATTCATTGTTACCCAAAGTATTTGGTTGTGTATCAGCATTAATTTTGAATAAAATAACGATAGATATTATTACTAAAAAAATGAAGCCGATTCTTAAATATTTTTTTATGTTTTTTCTCTGAATTAGCCATATCAGTACAGAAAGCTGTAGGCCTATAATTAAATAAAACACGACTCATTCTCCTAAAGCAATGTCACTGATCATTTCCTACTTCCTCGCAAGAATAATACTTTACCACCACCATAATCATCAAGTGTAGCATAATTTACTTGTTGATTTATATTGTGTTTTGCTGCTTCTCCAGCAACTTCATTTCTTACATAAATGGATAGTTCATCAAACTGTATAATACCATCTTCATTCAAATCTGCTTTTCCTTCTAAGCCACTAATAAGAGCTTTTGTAAAAACTCCACCACTTAACTCTAAGGCAAGTTGATCTTTGGTACCCGCTACCAATACATTCCTTGACGGTGATATTGTATCATTACGAATAATTGCAAGCTCTTTAAATTTTTTAAACTCTTGTACTTCTTCTTCGCTTTTATTACCTTCTAATCTGTTGGGTAAAGCTAATCCAGCCATACACGAATCAATTGTTAACAAAACATGTTTGGCTTTAATAGATTCAAAATGCTTATCTGTTAAATCTTTCATGCGAAGGCTGGTTAATGCTGGTTTAGACTTGTCGTAATCATAAGTTACAAGATAGCCGCTTTTTTCCTTAGCAGTACCTATTTTCCCTAAATCAATTCCATGCCCACCAAAATAGATAAAAAGTCTATCTGTTTTTTCATAAACTCCACCCACGTAAAATTTCTTTAAAATATTCTCTATATTGGCAACGGTAGCATTATCTTCAAAAAGTGTTATAATATTTCCATCTGGAAAACCCAACTCTTTTAAGGTGTTTTTTAATTTCTTTCCGTTACTCACCATAAAACCTAATTGTTTAAAACCAGTTCCTTTTCTTTTGAGAGTGTCATTTCTTCTCTCATAGTCATCAACTGCAATTATTAGTGCATAGCTATTCTTATAGGGATTCTCAAAAATTTCAAGTTTTTTATTTTTACCCTTGTACCATAAAGACATTGCATAACCGGGTATTTGGTTAAGGCCATTTTTGAATATTGTTTCCTTTGGTGTTTGTTTCTCTGAATTAACAGAATAAGAAATTGTTGCATTGTCAATAGATTTCTTTTTTAAAGTGTTTCCATTTACATTTATCTCATCATATCCACCAAGTGAAGATATTTCCTGAAAATTTTCACCAAAATCAATATCAATAGTAAATATATCTTGTGGAGCTTTTATTAGATGTGCACGATGAATATTTTTTCCTGCAACTGTTGGATGTTGCTTAAATTTTGTGTCTTTAAGTATTTTACGATAGACATAATTATGCGCCTCTTCCATAGAAATAAAGCCATCCCCATCTAGATCGTTCTCTGGTAGTTGTAATGCCTGTATTAGGTAATGAGTAAAACTATCTTTTGGATCGTCAGGTGTTGCTTCGTCTTGTTTAGATGCTGATAGTACAGAAACATTAGGATATTTAAGCATTAACTTACTAATTAGAGAATCACCTATATTACATCCATCACCAATAAACATTAAATGACCATCTTTATTTATAGACAGCTCTACCATATCCATAAGTGTAATAGAATTATGAGTATTATATCCTGTTTTGTTATCATTACTTATATATGTATCGTATGTTATCAAAAATAGCTCAGGCTCTTTTTCGTCATAAAGTGCATGACCAGACCAATAGATAATTAAATCGTCATTATCAGACATTTTAGATTTAAAATCAGTAAGTACTTTTTTTATATTATTATATGTTGCGTTATCATCTTTTAATATTACATAATTATCTGGCTCTACTAATCCATTTGATTTATTGCTTAATATCTTCGACATTTCTGTAGCATCATGAACGGCTCCGAAAAGCTTTTGTATAGAACGATAATTATCAATACCTATAAAAAGCGCATAGGTCGTTTTCTTTACAACAATCCCACAATCCGCACCATTAATTACAATAAGCAAAAAGAGTGTTGTTAATAAATAAAATATATAAACGACTCTAATATGATTTCCATATTTAAAATTATACAGTAGTGATTTCATATCTCTATATTTAAAGATATATTAAAAAATTCAATATATAAAAGTAAATTCACCTTATGTTAGCTAAAGGGAAGAAGGACAAGGTGGAGCACTCTCTGACCATTTTGTCAGCGTTAGGTAGTTTAAACGGAACATGGAATTATGGCCTCAACAGCCTTAGAGTATATCTTTTTAGCCTCCTCCAGATCATACATGATTTGTAGGTTTAACCAAAACTCCGGTGGAACATTAAAATATTTACCAAGCTTCAGAGCTGTTTCGGTTGTTATATTTCTTTTACCTTTTATGATTTGACTCAAACGTGTTTGAGTTAATCCGGTTTCTTTGCAAAGTTTATATGCTGACACACCCATAGGCTTAAGAAACTCCTCTTTAAGTATCTCTCCGGGATGAATATTTTTTAATACAGTCATCATAATTACCTCCTATCTTAATGATAATCCAATATTTCTACGTCATAAGCATTATTGTCAAGCCATCTGAAGCAAATCCGCCATTTCTCATTAATTCTTATGCTCCACTGACCTTCTCTGTCTCCTCTAAGCGCCTCCAATTTGTTTCCAGGTGGTACCGCTAAGGTCTCAATATTTGTGGAGGCAGCAATCATTCTCAATTTTCTCCTTGCAATTACATATAAATCGGAAGGAAGTCTGATTTTTTTGGAAAAAACTCCCTCCCAAATAAACCTTGCATCCTCATTTTTAAAGGATACTATCATTGATTAATACTAACATTATACGATAGTATTTGTAAACAAAAATTGATTTAGGCATCTTATTCCTGAATAATAACCATCCTGTCAAGGCCGGCATAATCTTTCTTAAACTGGATATTTTTGTATCCGGCATCTGCGGCAATTTTTTGGATGTCTGCTGCCTCATCATAACCAATCTCTAAGACAATCAGAGATTTCTCCAAACGCATATGGTTTTTAGCCTGCTCAATGATTTTTCTGTAATACTTAAGCCCATCCGCACCTCCGTCAAGAGCCTCAACCGGCTCGTAGCAGCAGATCTCAGGGTCAAGACCGCTAATGTCACCGGTTTTTATATATGGAGGGTTTGAGATAACAGCATTAAATTTTGTATTTACCGTTGGCTCAAAAAGATTACCATGAAGAAAAATCACATTGCTAATTGAATTAATCAACGCATTTTCACGTGCATAAGTAAGCGCTTTTTCTGATATATCAACGCCATAGACAAGTGAATTCGGAAACGCTTTGGCAAGGCTTATCGCAATCGGACCACTGCCTGTACATAAATCTAAAATCGTAAGCGGTTCGGTAAAATTCTCTTTCAGTAGCCTGATGGTCTCTGAGGTGACAAGTTCGGTCTCAGGTCTGGGAATCAGGACGCCGGGGCCAACCTTTAAAGTTAAATCCAAAAACTCTACTTCTGATGTTATGTACTGAAGCGGCTCCCTCATTAAGCGGCGCGCTATTATGTCCTGGTACAAATCTTCTGTTATTTCCGGGTTATCCCTGTAGAGAGATGTCTTATTAGTTTTCAGGGTGAAACAGACAATGAGTTCCGCCTCTTTTTCAGAGGCGCTGATACCAACGCTTTTTAGGAGAGCTGATATCTTCCGTATTGCTTCATTTGCTCTCATACCAAGCAGCAACCTAAATTATAATATTAAAGAGGAGATTACCACGTCGCTTCGCTCCTCGTAATGACGGATAGGACGCCCATGCGCACCCCCAGCCGTCATTGCGAACCCCCGGAGGGGGTGTGGCAATCTCCTCTTTTTACTATGGCATTTAGTTCTATCTTTGAATGCAACTTGCTCTCAATTTCATACTCAAAAATTTTGCTGCAATACGGACAGGTTATTGTAATTGTATTGCCAGATTTACCATCATTGGCATCATCACCAGATGGCAGATTTATACCGCTTATCCCCCGGCAGTTTGGACACTTTACTCTCTTAAAAATTCCCATTGTTTTAGTATATATTAAAGATAGTGGTGATGTTCAAGTTGTGGAATAGAATGTTGGTTATTTCCTCTGTAATGCCAGAATCCTCTCAAAAAAAAATAATTGGCATAAAACACGCAAAGTTTATATAATAGTGATATTGAAAGCAGTAAGAAAAGGGAATCAGACGATTTATGATAAAAGGCAAGGTACTTGTACTTGATGATGAGGCTATCGTGCGTATAAGTTGTAAGAGAGTGTTAGAGGCTGAAGGATATAACGTTAGCGTAGCATCATCAGTAAAAGAGGCGGTGACGCTTCTGGAGAAGGAGCATTACGCCCTTGTGATAACTGATTTATTGATGCCGGATGTGGACGGATTAGAGTTCCTTGAAATAATAAAACACAGATGGCCGTCTCTAAGGGCAATAGTTATGACTGGTTACGGCACTCAGGAGGCAAGACAAAAATCACTGGCGCTTGGCGCCTTAGAGTTTTTAAAGAAGCCATTTTTACCGGAGGAACTGGTAAGTGTCGTCATGGCTGCCGGTAACGCAAGGATGGAGTCGTACGATGATGACTATACACGCATTTAATAGTAATTTAAGATATTCATATTTTTTAGATAAAAGGGAGGTTTGAAGCCATGGAAAGAGGCCGTGTTCTCGTTTTAGATGACGATTTAGTAATAACAATGGCGTGTAAGAGGATTCTCGGTGCAGAGGGCTACGACGTCGTGGTTTCAAACACCGGTAAAGAAGCACTCAATCAGCTTGGCAAGGACGAATTCGACCTGTTTGTCTCAGATGTTCGCCTGCCCGACATAAATGGGATTACCGTGCTTAAAGAGTCTAAGATAATTCAACCAAAAACCGATGTTGTTATGATTACCGGCTATCCCACCATGCAAGATGCCCGTGAATCCATCAAGCTTGGCGCTTTTGAGTACATAGAGAAGCCATTTACGCCGGAATTCATGGTAAACATAGCTAAGAAAATATTTGATAAAAGAGGCTGGGTACTACGGCAGTCTTTCATAAATGAGTTTAAAGAGTACGTGGTGCCGCTTAGGGGTGAAAACCCACATGTCTATTATAAAGAGGGGCTGTGGGCACGGCCTGTGGGAGATGGGCTGTGGGAGATGGGCTGTGATCTCAGAGATCAAATGGTCACAGGCGAGATGATGTATGTGGATTTTATAAAGGATTTGGATGCCGTAAAAAGCGGTGAACCATTTATCAGGCTGCTCTCAAGTTCCGGTAACACTGTGGAACTGTTGTCGCCTATGAGCGGAGAGATAAGAGAGTTCAATCTGAAAGCTAACGACGTGCTAACCTCGCTTGCAAAAGACCACTTGTCTGAGGGCTGGCTCTTGTGGCTTGTCAGAGTTATCCCTATGGAGATATAATCTGCGGTAATGACATTAGTGGAAGAAGATGAAAGCATCCCGGAGGCATAATAATGAAAGGTAAAATTCTGGTAGTTGACGATGACAACATAATAATAAGAAGTTGTAAAGGTGTGCTGGAACCTATGGGTTATGATGTAAGTGGTACAATTAATCCAAGGGAAGCTCTGGACTTAATCAGGGACAACAACTACGACCTCCTGATTACCGATATGATAATGCCGGGAATTGATGGCTTTGAGCTTATAAAGCGCACAAAGGAATTAAAGCCTGATACCACCGTAATAGCCATGACCGGCTATTCCATAAAGGAAACGATAAAGGACACCCTCGAATACGGTATTATGGATTATCTGCAAAAACCTTTTTCGCCTAACATCCTTGCCGACACAGTTGACAGGGTAACCAATCTGGCAAGAAAGCTGAAATCGCAGCTTGCAATCACTGAAGAGGATGACGCAGATGGAACTCATAAGATAGAAGCTGTCAATGCCCTTATTAAACAATACAAAACAGTGCCAGGCTCTCTGATAACTGTGCTTAGTAAAACTCAAGAGATTATAGGATACCTGCCTCCGGCTATTCAGAGGTTGATCGCTAAAGGGCTGCGCATTCCCGTAAGTGAGGTACACTCGGTCGTGTCATTTTACCCGTGTTACACGATGAAAGTACGCGGACGGCACAACATACGCGTATGTATTGGGGCTGCCTGTTACGCTAAAAAAGCTGATTCAATAGTTCAAAAACTCTGCAATCAACTTCACTTTGACGAGGACAATGTCACAGATGACAAAAAATTCTCATATGAATTGGTTCGATGCCTGGGAGCTTGCGCCTCAGCCCCTGTGATAGAAGTGGATCACGATACTCACGGCACCGTGGACCCTGATAAAATAACAGACATTCTGAAAGATTACAACTAAGGGGGGTTATGATTGATGCCACAGATAACGGCTGATGACCTTAAAAACATAAAAGCTGCCTATAAAGACCCACGGGAGCGTGGTGCACGTGCCTCAATAATGCTCTGCGGGGGCTCTAGTTGCAGCACCAGAGGAAGCCTCAAATTAAAGGAAATTTTTCAACAGGAATTAAAACAAAGAAACCTCGATTCTGAGGTTTCAATCTACGTAACAGGTTGTAATGGGTTTTGCACCCAATCGCCTCTTTTGACCCTGTATCCGGGCGGTATTTTCTACGAATCACTTACTCCTGAGGATATTATTCAGATTATCGAACAACACATACTCAAAGGTGAACAATACTCTAAACGTTTGTATTCAACTGGAAAGGACTCGATAGCTGCATTATCAGACATACCGTTTTTTAAGTTTCAAACTTCACGGGTATTAAAAAACCGAGGGTTAACAGACCCCGACAATATTGACGACTATATAGGCGGAAACGGATACTTTGCCCTGCTTAAAGCTGTGACTGAAACTGAGCCTTCTGCAATAATATCTGAGTTAAAGGCATCAGGGTTAAGAGGACGCGGCGGCGGCGGGTTTCCAACCGGACTAAAATGGGAAATTTGTAAAAAAGCCGGCAGCAGCCCAAATAACCGGAATAAGTACGTAATCTGTAACGCTGGCCCCATATCAAGAAACATCTCCGACACAGACCCCCATTCCATAGTGGAGGGAATGGCCATAGCAGCCAGAGCCACTGGTGCTTCAAAGGGTTACATTTATATAAGAGAACCTGAGCACAGATTTATAATCTCAAGGATGAATCATGCCGTTGCAAAGGCAAAAGAGTATGGCTTGCTTGGCTCTAACATTTTTGGTACCGGCTTTGACTTTGACATAGAGGTGGCAACAGGAGCAGGGACATTTATCTGCGGCGAGGAAACCGCCCTGATAAGCTCTCTTGAGGGCACAAGGGGATTTCCAAAACCTAAACCGCCCTACCCTGCAGTCAGAGGGCTATGGGGTAAACCGACGATTGTGGACAATGCCGAGACATTTGCTAATGTTCCTCTGATTATACTAAACGGAGCTAATTGGTTCAGGTCCGTGGGTACAGAGAAATCCCCCGGCACTAAAATTTTTACCCTGACTGGTGAGGTTATCAATAACGGCCTTATAGAGGTGCCGATGGGAACCACGCTAAGAAGTATAGTTGATGATCTTGGCGGCGGAATGAAGAGAAAACGTAAGTTAAAGACCATTCACATAGGCGGCCCAACAGGCGGCTTTATTCCTGAGTCCCTCATAGACACTCCTGCAACCTTCGAGGACATTGTAAAGGCCGGGGCAATCGTTGGCTCCGGCAACATAATAGTGATGGATGACAACACGTGCATGGTAAATACCGCAATGTTCTCTATGGAATTTGCTAAAGGCGAATCCTGCGGCAAGTGCTCGCCGTGCCGGATAGGAACCACGGTTATGTATGATAAGCTTGTAGATATTACTGAGGGCCGGGGCAAACCCGGTGATATAGAGATTTTACAAGACATCGCTTTTGAGGTAAAACGTACGTCTCTGTGCGGTTTGGGACAGACATCTCCTCTTGCCGTTTTGACTACGATAAAGTATTTCAGGGATGAGTATGAAAAGCATATAAATGAAAAGTGGTGTCCGGCAGGCCGCTGCAAAGCCCTGACAACATTTACAATAGATGAAAAAGCGTGTAAGGGCTGCACATCCTGTGCCCGTAAGTGCCCGGTTGGTGCTATAACCGGGGAAAAGAAACAACCTCACAAGATAGACCAGACCATATGTATTAGGTGCAGAACCTGCTTTGAAACTTGCACTTTCGGCTCCATACGCATTCTGGGGCAGCAAACCGTTACCAGGGAGGCATAACAATGATAGAGTTGATCATAAATGATAAGAAAATAACGGTTGCAAACGGGAAAACCATACTCGATGCTGCACGGGAAAACGATATATATATACCGCATTTATGTTGGGACAGGAGATTAACCCCATTTGGCGGCTGCAGGATATGTGTAGTTCAGATAGAGGGACACGAGAGACTATTTACCTCCTGCTCAACCCCTGCTGAAAACGGGATGGTAGTACATACGGAGAGCCCCGATGTGCTTAAAGCCCGGCAGATGGTTATGGATCTGTTGCTTGTGCATCATCCCCTTGACTGTCCGGTGTGTGATAAAGCCGGGGTATGTAAGCTTCAGGACTTAGCCTATCAGTATGGTCCTGCGGAGAGTAAATTTCAGGGAGAAAAAAAGCAGGTGGTTGGGGATCTTGTAAATCCATTAATAGATATAAACCCTAACAGGTGCATATTATGCGGGCGTTGTGTGAGAGTTTGTTGGGAACACCAGGGGGTGGGAGCAATTAACTTTATCGGACGGGGATTCACAACAACAGTAAGTCCACCATTTGAGGAGAGTTTGAACTGCGAGTTCTGCGGCCAGTGTGTTGATGCCTGCCCTGTGGGAGCACTTGGCAGTAAGAATTTTAAACACCGCTCCAGAGCGTGGTTTTTAGAGCGCAGGGAAAACATCTGCCCATACTGTAGTGTAGGGTGTACGCTTTCTCTTGAAATTTTAGAGGGTAAAATCCTCAATGTCAGGGGGCTTGACTTCAAGGGCGTCAACGAAGGTGATCTTTGCACAAAGGGGCGCTACGGCTATGATTATATATACGGTGACAGCAGGTTAAGAACCCCGTTAATTAAAAAAGACGGGCAGTTCAAAGAAGCAACATGGGAGGAGGCAGTGGCGCTGATAGCTAAAAACATCAGATTGGTGTTGGCTGAAAGCGGTCCTGAGGCAATAGGGGCAATTGGTTCACCCCGTTGCACAAATGAAGACAACTACATGCTTCAGAAATTTATGAGAACCGTGGTAGGTTCTGACAATATAGATTCCTCGTCACGTTTTGGATATACGAAAGTACAGATGGCATTTGAGCGGACTTTTGGAATAAGCTACAACCCGGTAGATATGAATGCTCCCCTTAAAAATGATGTCACCCTTGTTCTTGAGTCCGACATAACGTCAACACATCCTATATGGGGACTGAAATTCATAGAGGCTGTAAGAAAGGGTAAAAAGCTGATAGTGGCAGATCCGAGAGAGACAAAGCTCTCTAACAATGCATCGACCTGGGTAAGAATAAAACCCGGAACCTCACAAGCGCTCCTCTACGGTTTAATTAAAAGGGCTTATGATGACGGCTTCCACTTAAAAAATGAAATGACACAGGGGATAGAGGGTTTTAGTGACCTGGTAGAAACCGTAAGTTCTTTTACTGTTGAGAAAGTGTGTGAAATAACTGGCATGGAAAGAGATGATTTTCTCAAAATTTCTGATGACTACCTTGGCGCTGAAAGTCGTCTTATAGCGATGACAATTGGTGCCGGAGAGAACTCCAAAAGTGTAAATACGGCAATTTCTGCGGCCAATTTAGTAATGTTCCTTGGCGATGGCCCGGCCTCACTGCAAATCCCTCCGCTTTTAGCAAACACGCTTGGCATGTTGAAAATGGGCGTCTCTCCGTACTACCTACCAGGGTTTAAAAAAATAACCGGTAAACCGGGCAAAGATTTATTTAAAATGCTCTATGAAAAGGGAGCTATAAAGTTTCTTTACGTGATGGGAGAAAATCTAATTGTCACATATCCGGACACAAATAAAATAAAAGAAGCGCTTTCAAGTCTTGATTTTATGGTAGTACAGGACATCCAGTTTTCTGAGACGGCGCAACTGGCCGATGTGGTTCTGCCTGCCTCAAGTTGGTCTGAAAAAGATGGAACATACGTGAATTTCATGGGGCTTGACCAGAAGGTCAGAAAAGTGGTGGCACAGACAGGCGAGTCTATGCCTGACTGGCAGATTCTGAGAAACCTGGCCAGATATCTGCATAAAACAGTAGGGGCAGACAGTTTGTACGCCTATCAGGATGAGATATCGGCAATCAAGGTTGAGACTGAGACTCAGAAATGGAGATTTGTCAGTGTACCGTTTAAATTTGTAGCGGAGACTGACAACGATTATCCTCTTTATATGGTAACGGGCAATCTTATGCAGCACTCCGGAGCGCTTTCCTCGATGTCAAAGAGCCTAAGCCATGTCGTCTCGGATGCGTTTATACAGGTAAACCAGATAGATGCAATCCGGTACCATCTCAAAGATGATGCACAGGCACATGTGGATTCCAGAAACGGACAGACAGTGGTAAAGGTGCGTATAACTGATGAGATACCTCAGGGGATGGTCTTTGCTCCCATACACTTTTCAAAGGCAATGGTTAATGCGCTCACCTTTGAGACAAACGAAGACGCCCCTCCGCTTACACCGGTAAGAGTACGCCCTGTGGGATAAAGAACGGCCTCAGTGAGGGTATTCTGATTCTAATTCAGAAGTATAACGAGGCGGCAAGGAGCAAGCGACGTAGGCGTTTAGTACGTTGAGGAGCTAGTAACGAAGCCAACAATGTTAGACGATTGAATTAGAATTAGAATAACAATTGCCTGTTAACCCTCAATTTCTTTGATAAGTTTAGTGCAGGCAGAAAGTCTGTCCTGCCTGTAAGTATGGTCTATGACTACATGTTGCTGTGCTATTTGATGGCAATAGAGGCATTTATTACAATCTGTTTTTTTGCAGCTTTGCTCAAGGAACCTGTCAATAAAGCCTGTCAGATTTTCATTGTTTATGTACACAGGATTAGATGATACAGTAGCTGGAGTACTAAGTAAACGTTTTATTCTAAAAAGCCTCAAGGGGTTAATAATAAAAGGATTAATGAAATACTTTATAGCATGAATATACTTAACAAGGTCGTCTTTTCTTTGTGTTTTATTGATAATAAGATCAGCAAGGTTACCTTGATAGCGTTGTTGAGTGTATGCTTTAACCCGTGTCAAAAGAGTTTCGGTAGATGAACTGCGGTCAACTATTTTAAAGTTATTATACCCTATGTTTTGGTAGTGTATAATATCCTCCGGACGTATCCACGTCGCTCTGATGTAATTAACCGGATTTTTAAGTTTCTCCATCTCACAGCGTATGCCAAGGTAGTCAATATAAAAGTATCCGGAGGAGGCGCCGCCTTTTTGTGAGGCATGGGCAGCCATGTTCATGTGTGTTATGGTGAAAGGACAGCTATACATGCAGCTGTTATTAACAAGTAGTTGAATTGAACACTTTACCGATTCCCGGATATCTTTTAGCAATTGAAAGTCTCTGTTACATTGTGTATCGTCAAGACAGATGCAATCAGCACCCTCCCCCTCCCAGCGTTTGGCCTTATGAGGGGTGTTTACACCTGAGAATATTCCCACTCTTACCTTGAAAGCATATTTTTCTTTAATTATTTTTAGAAGCATCGGGTGGTTAAGTGTAACTGACTGAACTCCACAGTCAGAGAGAAAATCAAGCAACTTATATATACTTTTGCGGCCACTCTTTGTGTACTCGGTGTTTCCCATGCACGAGGTATTTAACAGATAATTAAACTGTAAGTTGTTTTTTATGCATAGCGCCACATAGTCTTTCAACTTTTGTTTTCCTACTGCCGGAAGAACAAAAGACGGTCTGCCCCCGCCTACAATGTCAGAGGACATCTTGCCATACAATTCATAGACAGGATAACCCTTAATGCCGTCAACCAGGGCAGGATCAAAATTACATGCAAGGCTTAAGTTCATTTAATAGTATAGCAGATATAATCTCAGCTAATCGTGTCTTTTTATTGCTGTCTGACCTTTGTTATCATACACTGATTGGAGCACAATGAAGGAGGGCTGTTTTGGTTAAAAGAATAACATCATTGTCAGATACTGTAGGTTTATTAAATGTTTTACTATACTTTATTTTAGGTATCTATACAGTGTTTATGTTGTTTTACAATCTTAATGCCCGTTATTACTGGCTGGATGAGTCAGAAACGGCGGCGCTGGCGGTAAATATATTGAAGCATGGCCTGCCTCGAGTTTATGACGGTAAGAACTATATTTCTCTTTATGGTCCTGGCGTTTCTGAAAATAAGTCTAATATTGCGACATGGAGGCCGTGGTTGGATGAATACATTGTGGCTGCCTCTTTTAAGATTATAGGACAAAGCAACAGAGCCGGACGAATTCCGTTTGCATTGTTTGCAGCGATTAGCGTAGTTTTAACAGCGCTTTTTTCATACCGTGTATTTAAATCGCACGAGGCAGCATTGATAGCAATATCACTTATAGTAACATCGGAGCTTTTCATTGTTCATGCCAGACAGTGCAGGTACTATTCACTGATTATTTTTGCTGAGGTATGTTTGATCTTTGCTGCGTATCTGCTTTTAACAGGTAAAAAATCAAAAGGTATTGTTGTTTTAACCATCAGCCTTATTATTCAGTTTTATACCAATTACATAGTTTTGGCAGGCAACATAGTTGCGTTAGGGATATTTGCTGTCTTTACCGGCAAGAGAAATAAAGGATTGTTTACTTCTGTTTTAATTAGTTTTACTGTACTTCTGATTACAGCTATGCCATGGCTAATATATGCAAAACCATGGCATCAAGCCGGTTTTGTAGGCGGATGGAACCCTGTTTCTAAATTGAAGTACTATTTTATTGAGATTCATTTTCACATTATTCCTCTGGTATTATTTCTGATTCCGCTTGTATATTACTTTCTTAAGAGGTTTTATACAAATGGTGTGTTTACACAAGCACAACGTGTATCCACTGTTGTAAAAGATGTTGTGTTGTTGTCATTACTTATAATATCCGCAAGTCTGCTTTTTGTGCCCTTTGCACCGTGGGTTTATATCAGATATGTTGTACACTTTCTGCCGGTTACAGTGTTTTTAACAGTTTTTATACTGACTACTTATGTACGCTCTGTTTGGCTTAGGATGCTCTTGGTATGTCTTATGTGTTTTACAAATTATATCTCATATTTTAGTGCTTATCCGGTAAGAGCACTAAAAGGGCAGACGGTTGCCGTACATGAACCTAAAGCCACGATTATTAATTTAATACACTATGTTACAGCTAATTCCACAGACAGGCTTGAGGATATTGCCAAATACCTCAATAAGGAGGGCACACCCAATGACACTGTACTGGTGTCCTGTCCGGAGTTTCAACTTGCATATTACACCGGCATGAGGGTTGTTAATGCAAGATTTCTTGAGATGTTTGATTTCACTGCTCTCCCTCAGTGGATACTGCCTGAGTGCATATCGGAGGATACTCCTGTGCCGCTTTATCCACCAGCAAAGTATGCAAGGTATTATCGCCCTGTGAGTGTTGGCTCTCACGACAGTCCGGTAGTAGGCAACATGCCAAACCCTGACATATATGATCAATTCAGTGCTGAGGGTAAAAGTTATATAACGGTTTATAAGCTACAGTTGTCAAAAGCTGCTAGTATAAAGCCTGAGATGAGCGTTTTTAAACCATCAGGGTTTGACGGAGGTGTTAACTCTGTAGCCGTAACACCGGATGGCAAGTACGTGGTTGCTGCTGGTGGTTGTGATAACATCATAGAGAGCAAGTTCAGCATTAAACTAATAGATATAGAAAGTGGTGTTTTGGTTAGAGAATTCGCTTATAACCCCCAGCAAGTTAAATCTTTAAATGTGATGACAGACGGCAGCTCTGTGACAGGAGTACTCGGTAACACAATTATACAGTGGGACATTACAACCGGTAACAGGATAAAATCCTTTATAGGACATAAGGAGAGAATAAACACAATAGCTTTGACTCCGGATGGCAAACACTTATTAAGCTCAGCAAGAAACGATTCACTGAAAGTGTGGGACGTCCACACTTCAAAAGAGATAAGATCATTTAACGCTCTTAAAAATAAAGCTTTAACTATAGCCATAACACCGGATGGCCGTTATGCAGTTTCAGCCGGTACAGATAATTTACTACGTCTGTGGGATATCAAAACCGGAGTAGAAATTAAGACTTTTTCCGGTAATACCAAAGATATAAAAAACATAACGATAAGCAAAACCGGTGAATTTATGATAACAAGCGGCGGATATGACGGAACGATAAAGATGTGGAATATTGTTAATGGAGATGAAATCAAAACAAATTTAGGACAGGCCAACGCAGTGTCCTCTTTTGCGATGACACCGGATGGTAAAATGGTTGTAGTTGGCTCATGGGATGGCACAGTATCAGTCTGGGATTTGGCCTCAGAGGTGAAAGTGAAAACATTTTCAACGACATTCAAAGCAGGGGTAAGAAATAAAGAATAATACAAAATAATCATCTATGGTAACCTGTATTTTTCTGCATAAATCTGATACAATAAACGTGTTTAAGTAATCAGCCAGTATGATTATATGTCTAATTGAGGTGACAGATGCCAGGTAAGAGAAAACCGTATGTCATAACACGGGGAAAGATAATTTTTGATATTTCCGGTAATTATTGCGACTCTCCGGCTTCACTTTTGAGAAGTGATATTTTTATGGAAATTCTAACTCACTTTATTGAGCGGTTATCCATAAAAGAGACCACTATCTATGGCCGTATAAAGTCAAATGTGCCGCCCAAAAAACAAGCCAATATGGCCGGCTTTATAGCTGGTCTTTTCAGACTCCTTGTCTCCCACACCGCCGCCGAAATTGCTGCACTTAGTAATATTTACAACAAGGTGCTGTCAGAGAAAAACAGCATTCTTGAATTTATAGAAGAACTCTATAACTACTGGAGACACTTTGAGAGATTCCTGTATATGGAGGCTCCTAAACGCTCCAGATATGCTACCTCAAGCATTCACCACTCACAGTTTATAAAGACCAACACGGAGCTTAAAAATCTCGTACTTGACACGTACAGACAAGTAAGGGAAAACCTGATAGGCAAAAACCCACGTTCATACAGACAGCTTCCGGCAGGGGCCAACATGGGGATGCTCCTTGAGAAAATCCAGTGGGACTGCCCTGAGCTATATTTAAGCGTGAAAGATATACCTTTTATCCGCCTCACTATTATGGAGTCCCCGCTTATTCTCTATCCTAAAGCTAACACAAGAAAGGGAAGTTTTGAGGAGATCAAAAAGCTGACCGAGGATATGATGCTGCTTGTCAATGAGCAGTGGTTTTGCTATCCGGCAAAAGTTGGTCCCCTTACGGCTTTCATATACTTTCATCAGGATTTTATATCTCAGGCGCTGTCGCTTTGTAACCTGTTTGAAATATCCGACTACGAGGATATAGAAAATAAGCGCCCTGATATGATACTGTTTTATGGCTTAAAAAGCGTTGACATCGCCGCAAGTACCGCCTTCTACGAGGACACACAAAACAAGATGTTTGTAGGATTGGTACAACACTCAGAGGATATAGATTACTTTGGGTATTTTAAAAAGCTGCCGCTGACTCTCCACAACATGACAATGCTTAAGCGTAACCGGTTGCCGGTTCACGGTGCTATGGTGTACTTGACTCTCAAGGACGGCTCAAGCGCAGGCATTGTAATAGTTGGCGATAGCGGAGCAGGAAAGTCAGAAACCCTTGAGGCCCTGCGCACACTTGCCGAGGATTACATCAGGGATATCACCATTGTTTTTGATGATATGGGATCCCTTGCCCTTAACGAAAGTGGTGCTCTGATTGGTTACGGCACAGAAATTGGTGCTTTTGTCCGTCTTGATGACCTGCACCCGGGATACGCCTATGAGGAGATAGACAGAAGCATTTTTATGAATCCTGACAAAATAAATGCCCGCCTCATTATTCCTGTCACCACTTATAATTACATCACAAAGGGTTTTGGCATAGACATAGTGCTATATGCCAATAACTATGAACAGGTTGACGATAAGATTATAGAGTTATTCTCTGATGCTAACGCTGCATTGAATGTATTTAGAAGCGGTGCACGATTTGCTAAGGGTACGACGGATGAAAAAGGAGTCGTAAACACTTACTTTGCTAACCCCTTTGGAGCTCCGCAAAGACGGGATACACACGAGGAGTTGGCGGCATTTTATTTTAATAAGATGTTTGCAACTGGGGTTACGGTTGGACAGATAAGAACCAGGCTTGCCATTAAAGGATACGCTCAGGAGGGGCCAAAAAAAGCAGCACTGGAGCTCCTTAAGTTTATCAAAAAAACGTAAAAAATAATGGAAATTTCGTATTAAAAGGAGACTATAATGTTAAAAGGGTTGGGAATATTTGTTTATGCTTTTTTTATAATGGGTTTGTTTGTTACATCATGTACAAAAAACAAGGAGATAGCATCTGAGGTACCCAAAAATCCTGAGAATTACCTTGTAACCCAAAGTGCACACCAGTCCACAGAACAGGCTGGAGTGTCGAACCCTCATGGCAAAAATGATTTGAAATCTCAGGGAGAAGGCGGCACTAAGGACAAGGAAAAACACAAAATGGAAATTGTTGTGCCAGATGATGTTAAAAATACATGGGAGTCGGTAAAAATAATGATAGCCGATAAGAAAACCAATAAGAGTGAAACGGCAGATATTAAACTTAACACTGAATATAAGGTCAACGGCAGTGATATCGTAATAAAGGTCGGACAGTTTATTCCTGATTTCAGAATGGATTCAATCACGATAACCTCGGTTTCGAATGAACCAAACAATCCGGCAGTGAACGTGACAATTTCAGAGGGAGGTAAGGAGATCTTCACAGGATGGCTGTACAGCAAATATCCTGACATTCACCCCTTTGAACATACTAAGTATGCTGTCAGACTGGTAGAGGGAGTAAGAAAAAAATAGGGGTGGGGTTGGCAACCCCATGCAGTTACAGACTTATTAAAAGAGGTTATTCACATGGCATATACGATAGCGTTTTCAGGCAAAGGTGGCACTGGAAAAACAACACTTGCGGGGCTTACTGTGCGGTACTTGATGGAAAAAACAGGCAGACCGATTCTTGCCGTTGATGCCGACAGTAACTATTGTTTAAATCTGGCACTTGGAGTTCAGTGCCATGCAACTATAGGCGGAATAAGGGAGTCCTCGCTTCAGAGCGTTCGTTCAGGCGCGCAAAGGCCTGGCGGCCTGAGCACAGGAGAGCTGTTTGATTATGAGGTACAACGCTCTATAGTTGAAGCAAAGGGGTTTGATCTTCTTGTTATGGGACGGCCAGAGGGGCCCGGATGCTACTGCGCTGCCAACAATGTTATAAGAAAATATACCGATAAATTATCCCAGGACTACGCTTTCGTTGTTATTGATGCCGAGGCCGGTATGGAACACCTCAGCCGCAGAACCGAAAATAACGTTGATATAATGTTTACTATAACCGACGCCACTGTAAAGGCACTTGAGACGGCAAAGAGAATCAGTGCGCTTATGGATGAGCTTGGTCTAAAAATATCGGAAAGACACGTGATAATCAACAGGGTCAGGGGAACTGATGGCAACGAGCTGAGAAAAGAGGCTGAGTTAAGAGGTCTCTCTGTGTGTGGATTCTTACCGGAGGATGACAGTATTTCCGCTATTGATCTATCAGGCCGGCCTGTCTTTGATATAGCCTCTGATGCAGGAGTTCTAACCTCATTTTACTCAATTTTAGACAATAAGCTAAAGTATTAGTTTAAGTTCTCCCACAACATGTCAAACGATAGTATAAGGGTTTTGATTTCATGGCATGCAGCCACAGAAAACCACAATAGAAGGCTTATAACGGAACTTGTCTCGAAAGGTATTGTGGTAAAGGCAATTGTCCCAACATGGTGGGATGAGGGAAGTAAAAAAACTGTCTTTGAAAAACAACAGTATGATAATTATAAAATAGTATCAACTCCAACAGTTTTTACAAACCATATAAGGGCTTTTTTTTATCCTGATTTCCTGAAAATCTACAGAGAAATTGCAGAGTTCAAACCTCACATCATCCACATCATGGAGGAACCATTCTCGTTAGCTTCATATGAGTTTATAACAGTGTCAAAACTATTAACACCGAAGCCGAAAATCATTTTGTATTCCTATGAAAACATTGATTTCAGACAGAAATTCCCCTATTCATATTTTCAGTCATATAACTTAAAAAATGCTGATGCAATAACGGTTGTCCCGGCTGAAAGCGTGTCAATATGGAAAAACAGGGGTTTTAGAAAGGCAATTTATACGATTCCCCCAGGGGTTGATACAACACTGTACGAGGAAAGTACGGGAATAAAGAGGCCGGATATGATCCATAAAGCTAAAAACGCTTTTAAAATAGGATACGCAGGACGCATTATTCCGGAAAAGGGGATTGAAACCGTTGTCATGGCAGTTGCAATTTTGAAAGACAGGGGCAGAGATTGTGTGTTTTTTATAGCTGGTGGCGGAACTCATAAGGGTGAGCTGCAAAAATTAATATCAGAGGCAGGCATTAATGATTTAGTTTATTTCCTTGATGCCATAAGCCAAAATGAAATGCCGGCATTTTACAATTCCCTTGACGTCCTTGTTTTGCCATCTTTGACAACTGACAGGTGGAAAGAGCAGTTTGGACGCGTACTTATAGAGGCTATGGCCTCAAAGACACCGGTTATAGGCTCATCTTCGGGGGAGATTCCCACAGTGATAGGAAACTCCGGACTTGTCTTTAGAGAAAATGATGCTCTTCATCTGGCTGATTCAATACAAAAACTCATGGATAACACAGAGCTCAGAGCGGAACTATCTAAATCAGGCCATGAGAGAGTACATGATAACTACACATGGTCTAAGGTTGCCGATAATTACATCAAAGTATATAAAGAACTCTTGTCCATCTAACGTGTTATGGCTCAACTCAGTGCCACTATTTGCAAAGTCCTTTGGATTCACTCAATAGACTATCCACAGCACAAAGGATTCCGGTTACAGACTCCGACACTGCTGAAGCTTCTGATGCACTTTCCTTAGACAAATCACTGATTTCACTGACAAATTTTGAAACACTCTTTACCGAGTCATTTTGTTTCTCGATTAGTTCGTTTATAATGGATATTCCTCTGTGAAAATGCTCTACAGTTGTGTTTATATCTTTCATACGGATTAAAACGTTTTTAACAAGGTCAGTGCCTTCGATTATTTTTTTAATGTTTTTCCCAAACTGTTCCTGAGCACTTTGCATATCCATAACGACGGTTGCAACGGTTTTACTAATATCTTTTCCGGACTGGGCTGATTCCTCGGCAAGAATTCTTACTCTGTCGGCAACCACGGCAAATCCTCCGCCGGCAGCTCCGGCCTTAGCAGCCTCTATCGTGGCATTCAAAGAAAGCAGATTTGTGTCATTGGCTATTTTATCTATTTTGCTTGTAAAATTATTTATAGATGACACCTTGTCATGCAAAGACTCTATGATAGACCTTGAATCCTCTATTAATTTAATCATTGCGGAAAGCTCTGACTCGGCTAAAGAGGATGATTCCATTGCCGACTGAGCCAGTTTTCCACCATGTGTGGCTTCAGTGGAAAGCTCTGCTGTTTGATTGTGGAGTTTATCTGAGCCGTCAACAAGGGTTTCAACCTGAGAGTTCAGGCCATTAAGGTGGCTTGACACCTCCTCACTCTTTAGTGCTATATCTTCTGCAGATACTGTTATAGTTCTGACTTTTTCCAGAAGTGAGGTTGCTACGGAATCTATGGTTTTCATGTTATTAACCACGGTTGTGAGCATTTTGTCAAAATTTAGAATCACGCTTTCAAGCAGATCTTTACTGCTACCGGAGGCGTTTAGATCCTCACCAAGGTTTTCTTTTGTCTTTTTAGAGAAAGTCGCAATAAAATCTTTCTGAAGTTTTTTAAATATAAAGTAGTTACCAAATCCTACGGAGGCGCCGGCGCCAAAGCATCCAAATATAAAATACTTGAGCATACCATCTTTCCATATTACAAAGAAATTGGCATAAAATGGAAAAACCAGCGCCGCAGCAAAACCCACCATAAGATAAATCATTAGTATTTTTCTCATTGTTTTCATATCAGTCTCCCAAGTTTTCTAAAAACAATATAAACCTACCGCAAAAGCGTTGTAACCAATATTATATATAAAACAACAGAGTTTAATAAATCGAATTAATCTATTTTCAAACAAATAAAAGAGCTCCTGCGAACAGGAGCTCATCATACCCAGTAACAAGCTGGGCTGTCCTACGTTTCCTTATTATGGGAAACTCCAGGCACTAATATGTTATACTTTCCTATACTAATATATTTCTATAGTTATGTCAAGTAAATAATAAAAATTATTAGGAGGAATGATATGGCTTACACTCTTGGGTTGGACTTAGGAACAAATTCGATTGGTTGGGCTTGCGTCAACACTGATTCCAAAAAAATTATTGATGCAGGCGTTCTCATCTTTCAGGAGGGTGTAAACAGAAAAAACGGTGTTGAAATATCAAAAAACACAAAACGCAGGTTAAAAAGACAGCTTAGGCGACAGTATGGAAGAAAATGCCAGAGAAGAGACAGACTTACAGAGAAATTAAAAGAGTACCAAATGTTTCAGGATGAGAGCGCTCTTATGTTCTATGCTATGAATCCGTATGAACTTAGGGCAAAAGGGCTTGACTCTCAACTTTCTAAGTTAGAGTTTGGCAGAGTGCTGCTCCATCTAAGCAAAAGACGAGGTTTTAAAAGCAGCAGAAAGTCACAAAGTGAGGATGTTAAAAAAGACACTGCGTTTAAAGAAGATTTAAAGAGACTCCCTGAAGAAATTAAAGCAAACAACTGTAGAACCCTTGGTGAGTATCTTTATTTACTACAGGGAAAAAGTGAAAAAATTAGGTGTAAACCGACACAACGGAAATTGTACGAGGATGAGTTTGAACTCCTATGGGATAAGCAAAGCTCATACTACCCTGAGCTTACGACAGAGTTGAAAAAGGACCTTAGCCATGACATATTCTTCCAGCGTCCGTTGAAATCCGTTGCAAGCTTAATTGGTAAATGTACCCTTGAGCCAGAAAAGAAACGATGCCCGAAAAGCGCTTTTGAGTTTCAATTGTTTCGCATTTTAGAACAGGTTAACCGCCTTAGCTATAAAAACGAAAACCATGACGAAATAAAATTTTACAGGACTCCTGATGAAGAGTTTAGCCCGGAGACCAAAGACCTAAGAGATAAACTTATCGCTCTGCTTAAATCCAAAGAGAAATGTTCTTTTAAAGACATCAAAAAGCACTTAAAATTAGATGTTGATGCTGGTTTTAATCTTGAAAAGGACGATGACGGCGCTCTTATTGGAGATAAGACCAGCCACTGTTTTAGAAAAATATTTAAAAAGAAGTGGGACACATATTCAGATGTAGAAAAAGAAAAAATTCTTCAGGTTATAAATTTTGCAGACGATAACAAGTGGCTTAGGGCTTATGCAAGCGAAAAGTGGGGTTTGGATGAGAAGGAGGTTAAAGCCGTTGCTAAAATCGCTCTTGAAGCCGGTTACGCCAACTACTCCCTAAAAGCTATCAATAAAATTCTGCCGTTTATGCTTGATGGGTTAAATCTTCATGATGCAAAGATTAAAGCAGGTTATGAAAACTCTCGTGGAGAAAGAAGCGAAACCGAGATTATTAAAAACATACGAAACCCTATTGTCTCAAAAACTCTGTACGAATTACTTGCTCTCGTAAACCGGTTAGAAAAAGCATACGGCGTTCCAGAGCTTATAAAAATAGAAATGGCAAGAGAACTGAAAAACTCAAAAGAACAAAGAGATAAAATCAGAAAGAAAAATTTTGAAAATAAAAGAAAAAATGATGAGGCTGCAAAAGAGCTTATTACATTAGGCATAACGCCTAACAGTGAGGCTACTGTAAAGTACAAACTATGGAAAGAATGCAAGGATCAGTGCTGTCCTTACACTGGTAAGAAAATTCCAATAAATGCTCTGTTTTCTTCAGATTCTCTTTTTGAAATCGAACATATAATACCCTACTCACGCTCTCTGGACGACTCTTTTATGAACCTAACCCTCTGCTATGTTGATGAAAACAGGCGCAAAGGAGATAAAACGCCATATGAATGCTATAACGGATCGCCTCAGTACGACGAAATTCTACAAAGAATAAAAGTTCTGCCTAAAGCTAAACAGCGAAAATTCATATTAAAAGAAATACCTGAAGACTTTGCTTCAAGGCAACTAAATGATACCGCCTATATGAGCAGAGAGGCGGTGTCGCTTTTAAGCAAATACAAGGTTCAACCTTCAAAAGGACAGGTTACATCGGTAATACGTCATCTTTGGGGCCTTAACACTATCTTAGGCCCATCTTCTGAGAAAAACCGTAATGACCACCGCCAACATGCCATTGATGCCATCGTAATAGCTTTGACAGAGGAAAAGACAATTAATAAACTCTCACAGTACAGTAAATACAAAAGGCAGGCAATAAGCGAAAGATTTCCCGCACCTTGGGAATTTTTCCGTAACGATGTTGCTGAGACAATCAACAGACTGGCCGTCTCAATCAGAGTCAATAAACGCCTGAGAGGCCAACTCCACGAAGAGACGTTTTACGGCAAGGTCACAGACAAAAAAAATGACAAAAATATGCAGATGTTCCGTGTCAGAAAAGACGTTGTTGAGGACATGAAAATGAGCACAGTCGAGCAAATAGCTGACCCCAAAATCAGAGAAATTATCCGAAATGCTGTAATTAACGGTACAATCAAATCTGATCCTCCGACTTTACCCACAAAAGACGGCAAAAATCCAATTCCTATTAAAAAGGTAATAACCTACATACCATCCAGCAATATGATACTGCTGCCAGGCCGTCCCGACAAAAAAACGTATGTTGCGCCAGGAGCCAACCACCACATCGTCATCTATCGCTATAAAGACAACAAAGGCAACGTCAAACAAGGCGGTGAGGTTTGTAGCTTTTTTGAAGCCGTCAAACGCTTCAGGCGCGGTGAAAAAGTCATAAATAAAAATATTGGCGACGATAAGGAATTTTTATATTCGTTGTCTAAAAATGAAATGTTTATTCTTGACGTTGATGAAAACGAAATATCTCTTGATCCACAAAATTACAACGAAATCTCTAAAAAACTTTACAGAGTCAAGGAAATTGATGCTGGAAGCGTACGGGTTATACTAAAACGGCACTTTGAGGCTACACGTGACGAAGACCCTGTTAGAAGAGTAGCTAATACCCTAAAAGGTATAAAAGTCATAGTTGACAGACTTGGGAGGATAACAAAAGCCTATGATTAAACGAACAGTCAGCATAGATAATCCGTCAAGGCTCAACATTGAGCACAAACAGCTTGTTATCACTCAAAATGACGAGGCTGTAGGCAGAGTTCCCATCGAAGACATTGGTCTTTTGATTGTGGAAAACCCAAACGTCAGCTATACGCATTCGTGTTTTGTGTCTTTGCTTGAAAACAACGCCGCTATTGTCCTCATTGGAAAAAGCCACTACCCTGCCGGACTTTTCTTGCCTCTTGAAACAAATTCCGTGCAGACTGAGCGTTTCAAATCGCAAATTGAGGCGGCAGTGTCTCTTAAAAAACAACTTTGGCAGCAAATAGTCCGAAAGAAGATAATTAATCAGGCAAAGTTACTGGAAAGTTCGGGGGCGGCTATTGCGCCTCTAACAGAGATGGCAAGAAACGTAAAATCCGGAGATTCTAATAATCTTGAAGCACACGCCGCCCGCTATTACTGGAAAAATCTCTTTGGTAAAAAATTCAAGCGAGACCGGTTTGGTTTTTATCCAAATAATCTTCTGAATTACGGCTATATAATTCTTAGGGCGGCAACAGCCCGCTCTTTGGTTAGTTCCGGGCTGCTTCCCACCCTGGGCATTCATCACCGCAATAAGTATAACGCATTTTGCTTAGCGGATGACGTTATGGAACCTTACCGTGTTTTTATTGACAGGAAAGTGCATGAGCTATACGCTGCCTCCGATATAAGCGAACTTGAAACTCAAGAGTTGGATGAGCTGCCGTTAGATAAAATGACTCTGACCAAAGAGATAAAAAAAGAACTGCTTGGTATATTGGCTGCTGATGTCGTGTTGGATGACAACACTTTTCCGCTTATGACAGCCCTAAACAGAACTACGGCATCGCTTCAGCGGTGCTTTGCAAAAGAACAGAAAGATATTGAGTATCCGAGTCTGTGATTTTGATTAACTATGTGCGAGTTAAATAAATACAGAATAATGTGGTTAATAGTTCTATTTGATTTGCCGACTGAAACGAAAAAAGAGCGAAAGGCTTACACAAAATTCAGAAACTTTCTTCTTGATGACGGCTTTAACATGATGCAGTACTCAGTGTACTACCGTCACTGCGCAAGCAGAGAGAACGCCGAAGCTCACACAAGGCGCATTAAGGCGGCACTGCCGGAAAAGGGATTTGTGAATGTCGTCACCATTACCGACAAGCAGTTTGGTGACATTCAATTCTTTGTGGGAAAAAAAGAAAAACCACCCCCCAATGCTCCGCATCAACTTGAATTATTTTGAAGCTATCGAATTTTATAGTCGAGCACAATATTGTTCAAAAACCTCGATTTTTACCGCTTATCAACACCTCCACACTCATTTTTTCTCACCATTTTTTACTCGTTTACCCTTTCTTTTCAACTACTTGTGTAGTTGGTAGTATAACATATCAGTGCCTGAAAGCAACCCACAACACAAACCTGCACGAAAGACAGAGGGAGGCCAGTATAACATATCAGTGCCTGAAAGCAACCCACAACGTAGGTGAGCTAAGTTACCAGAGCAGTTATAGTATAACATATCAGTGCCTGAAAGCAACCCACAACCCGACATATTGATACCCATTGCCATCGTTTAGTATAACATATCAGTGCCTGAAAGCAACCCACAACTACAGTAACCTCGACAGAACTAACATATGCAGTATAACATATCAGTGCCTGAAAGCAACCCACAACCAATTACAATAATGACGCTTACAGCAAGGCAGTATAACATATCAGTGCCTGAAAGCAACCCACAACAAAAGACGAGCTGCGTCTTTTACTTTTAAAGTATAACATATCAGTGCCTGAAAGCAACCCACAACCTAATTATAATTGTGTTTGTGCGCAAATCTAGTATAACATATCAGTGCCTGAAAGCAACCCACAACACTCCGATACTTCTGTCAATTTTCCCTCCAGTATAACATATCAGTGCCTGAAAGCAACCCACAACTACCAATAAGTAATGCCGCCACAGTCATTAAGTATAACATATCAGTGCCTGAAAGCAACCCACAACTACCAATAAGTAATGCCGCCACAGTCATTAAGTATAACATATCAGTGCCTGAAAGCAACCCACAACTCGGAGGGCAGTTTTGGTATGGCATACATAAGTATAACATATCAGTGCCTGAAAGCAACCCACAACCTTGCAGTTGCGAAGTCGCACATCCTCAGTAGTATAACATATCAGTGCCTGAAAGCAACCCACAACATGTCTTTAGGTGCGGCGAGCAACTGTTTTAGTATAACATATCAGTGCCTGAAAGCAACCCACAACCCCGGACATCTACACCCGCAAAGAACGGTTAGTATAACATATCAGTGCCTGAAAGCAACCCACAACCATACACAATGTTATCATATTTTGTAACCGAGTATAACATATCAGTGCCTGAAAGCAACCCACAACGTTATATGCAATTTATGAATCAAGGGATGGAGTATAACATATCAGTGCCTGAAAGCAACCCACAACGTCAAGGATTATCAGGGTAAAACGATAGTAAGTATAACATATCAGTGCCTGAAAGCAACCCACAACATCAGATCGTTTTTACGTGACAGGAAATCAAGTATAACATATCAGTGCCTGAAAGCAACCCACAACTAAATCGTTGAGGATAGAAACTATTGCAGAGTATAACATATCAGTGCCTGAAAGCAACACGACTTTAAAAAGTTCTGAAGTGTTATACTAATTAAAAGGTAATGGCAATAGGTTTTTTTTAATTATGTTTCAAAACAACTTAGACATCATATATTTCATCTATGGGGCATCCTATGTAACCATGGGAATTGTTGTTCTGAGGCAACCAAAGGAAGGTAGCACATTTAAACTGGCAGGTGTTCTTTGGCTTTTAGCAGGATTCGGATTATTGCACGGGATGAACGAATGGCTAAATATGTGGGCAATGTTAAAAGGCAGGAACGTGGGCATTGACCTATTGCAATGGTTTTGCCTTACTACATCCTACGCATTTTTATTTGAATTTAGCAAAAGAACCATAAAAGCTACCGGACAGGGATATCTATCCTATCGGAAAAAATTTATGAAATATCCTGAATGGTGGATAATTTTGGGCGTTGGAACCATTATTTTTTTGTTTGGCACATCATCTCACGATTTATTAGAAGCTGGCAATATAGCCACAAGATATACGTTGGGGTTTACAGGTTCTATTTTAGCTGCATATGGTTTCATTTCATATTACATTTACGAAAAGGATATGTTGACCAAAAGCAATGTTCAAATGTCCTTTCTATTGTTAGGTGCAGCCTTTTTCCTATATTCTATCCTGGGTGGTTTGGTTGTTCCGAAAGGAGATTTTTTTCCTGCAAACTGGTTAAACGAATCATCTTTCTTAAATGTGGCAGGCATTCCTATATCCTTTTTTAGAGCAGGGGTTGCTGTAGTCATAACCATCGCCGTAACAGATATTTTGAATATTTTTAATTGGGAAGCAAAAAATAGTCTCACAACAGTGCATACTGCTCTTTTGAAAGCAATACCCGATAAAATAATACTTCTGTCTTCTGACCTTAAAATTGTTTGGGCTAATATAACAGCTATAGAATCTGTAAGTGACAGACTCTGCAATACCGATATGACCAAACAATATTGTTATCAGGCATTTTTCGATCGTACATCGCCGTGCCCTGACTGCCAAACATTAACGTGTTTTAATACCGGTGAGATTCAGCACAGTCAGTGTACGGATCAGCACGGGAAAATCTGGGATATGCGGGCAGTCCCTATAAAAAACCACGAAGGGAACACTGTTAATGTAATCGAACTGTCCTGTGACGTTACGGATAAAGTAATAATGCAAAGAAACGCTATATCATCCAGACATCTTGCATCTCTGGGTGAAATAACAGCAGGCATCGCCCATGAAATAAACAATCCAATAAACAGTATTATTAACTGTGCCCAGCTCATTGCCGACAACACTACTGGCATCACAAAAATTAACGAATACTCTACGGGAATAATGTCTGAGGCAGAGCGGATCGCTAACATTGTAAGGAGTCTTCTTTCTTTTGCCAGGGAGAGTAAATCAGAAAAAGTCATAACTGACATTTATACCCCTCTTAAGGATACACTATCAATGGCTGAAGCGCAAATGAAAAAAGACGGCATAGCTCTTATTGTTGACCTGCCAGATAATTTGCCCGATATAAGCGTTAACAAACAGCAACTCCAACAAGTTTTCCTCAACTTAATAAGTAACAGCCGTTATGCACTAAACGAAAAGTATAGTAGCAGCCATGAAAACAAAATCCTCAAAATAACCTGTGAAAAGTTGACAACTGATGAAGTTTCATTTCTGAGGCTGAAGTTCACTGACGATGGAACTGGCATATCCCCTAATATTTTAGAAAAGGTAAAAGATCCGTTTTTTTCCACCAAACCTGCCGGTAAAGGAACAGGGTTGGGATTAAGCATTAGCCACGGAATTATCGCCGACCATAATGGTAAACTGTATGTTGAAAGTGTGGAGGGGCACCATACCTCTGTGACAATAGAACTACCTGTAGCGACAAAAGAGGGATAATGGCAAAAATTATAGTAGTTGACGACGAGTATTGGATAAGAAACACATTTAAGGATTTTCTCACGGAGGCCGGATATGATGTGTTTATTGCCAAAGATTATAGTGAAGCCATAAGTATGATTGCTGAAAATGACTTCGATTTGGTAATTGCTGATATAATACTTAGTGACCATTCCGGAATAGATATCCTAAGAGAAATCAAAACGAAAAATCCAACCACTCTGGTAGTTATGATAACAGGCTATCCGGAAATAGAGACCGCCACTGAGGCCGTGCGACTTGGCGCTTTTGACTACATCACTAAACCGGTTAGAAAAGACGCCCTTCTTCGTGTTGTCAATGCCGCACTCTCCTTTAAATCTCTTATTGACGAGAAAGAAAAATACCGTATGCATATTGAGGCCATATTTAGAAGCGTAAAAGTCGGGATTGTAACAGTTGATGCACAGATGCACATTGTTCAGTTTAACGGTGCTGCAACTAAGATATGTGGATTTACTGATACCAACGATGAATTGTACTCAGATAAGAGCCAATGTAGTAAGAGATGCTTTTTCACTCTCAGAGAGACAATCGAGACAAAAAAGTCATACGACATTTTTCGCCTTGAGTGTAAACATAAACTTAAATCAGGGCAAGTGGTAAATATTACCACTTATCCTTTGTTGGACGAACAGAAGAGTTTCAGCGGCGGAGTTATGATTGTTCAGGACGAGACCAACCTTGCAGAACTGGAAATGAAAATCGGCCATCCCAGGAAGTACCATAACATAATAGGACAAAGCGAAAGGATGCAAAATATCTTTTCATTGATAGAAACCCTCTCTAACCTTAAAACAACAGTACTTATCACAGGAGACAGTGGCACCGGTAAGGAATTAATTGCTGAGGCAATACATTTCAGAGGGCAGCGCAGTAATAAGCCACTTGTGAAGGTCAACTGTTCTGCCATATCAGAACATCTTCTGGAGAGCGAACTATTTGGCCACGTCAAAGGCGCTTTTACTGATGCAATCAGTGACAGAACCGGCAGGTTTCAGAGGGCTGATGGTGGAACAATATTTCTCGATGAAATCGGTGACATCACAGCTGCTACTCAGCTAAAACTCTTGAGAGTTCTACAGGAGATGGAATTTGAAAAGGTTGGAGACTCCGCTCCTATAAAGGTTGACGTAAGGGTAATAGCGGCAACCAACCAGTGCCTTAATGAAAAAATCAAACGTGGACACTTTAGAAAAGACCTCTACTACCGATTGCGGGTTATCGAAATAAATCTCCCACCGCTTAGGGACCGGAAAGAAGACATACCCCTTCTGGTTGAACATTTTATGGCAAAATTCAACAGGGATTTCAAAAAAGACATACATTCTATATCCACAGACGTAATGAAAGCCTTCATGCATTACCAGTGGCCGGGAAATATCAGGGAAATGGAACATGCCATCGAACACGCCTTTGTTTTGTGTACTCAAAGAGTTATAACTTTAGACGATCTCCCCGATGAATTCAGAGATGTAGTATCCACTAACATCACTCAGGAACACGAGCCTCAAATAATCAGACTCACCCTGAAAAACACAAAATGGAATAAATCCAAAACTGCCCGGATTTTGGGTATTGACCGTAAAACGCTGTACAACAAAATGAGGTTATACGGCATTAAAAAAGACGATTAGACAACTGTAGAACTGTAGAACTTACCAATTATAAGGATTCCACACTTTAATTCCCCACTTTTAACAGCTGTTTAGTATTCATGGTAGACAATATAGAATGTAATTATCTGTTTTTCCACGAAAATTATTTTTTCAGCATTCCTGGCACGATACTTGATTACCTTGTTCGATATATGTATTTCACAATCGCTGTTGAATATTCGTGAATAAAACCAGACTGCTATGCAGTTAAAGCTATTTTATAAAGGAGGATTTATGTCAAAGAAGTTAGTACGTAGTACAGTGGTTGCGGCTTTATTAGCTTCGACGTTGTTAATTCTGTTTTCACCGAAGGCCTCATGGGCAGTGCCGTCGTACTCACGGCGGTATGGTCTTGATTGTACCGTGTGTCACAACATGTGGGGGGCATTAAACGGTGTAGGTGCAACATTTAAACTGAGCGGTTATCGTGCCCTTATAGGAAACGATCTCGAACCGTTATCGAAAGATATTGAGACTGGGGGCATCTTTGCGATACCGACAACATTGCCGCTTTCAATTGTTACCGGAGTTGGCTACGATTACCGTACCGAGAAACGCACTGGCGCTGACGGCTCATCAAACACTCAGACAGGGTCAAGCCTTGCACTGGAGGATGCCAGCATATTCCTTACCTCGCCTATTGGCCCTCATCTATCTGTTTTTGCAGAGTTCCCAATGTATGAAACCAGAGCATGGGAATTCACTCCTACAGGGCCTGCCGAGGCCAATGATACCGCAAGAGGAGGTAACATACGCTTTAGCACAGAGAAACCAACATTTGAGGTAGCAAAGTTTTTCTGGAATAACCTGTTTGGAGAAGCTGCACCGCGCGACAGCGTAAATCTGCTCTTTGGTATAACCCATCCCCCGCTGCCCTACTCTCCCGGTAAGGTAAGATTATCAGTAAACCAGTACCCTATCTATGAAAGACGTGCACTTGACCTTCTAAGCCATCAGAAATTAGACAGCTTATTAACCAGCGAGCAAAACGACTCACTGTTCAGGGTGAGTGAACCACAAGTGCTTGCCGAGATTTATGGTATGGTTGTGCCTGGCAAGGCAGTTACAGACGTTGGGAAGAAAGAGACGTTTTGGCTTGAATACCACCTTGGCGTAACAAACGCCAGCAACTCCAGCGCCGACAACAACGCTAACAAAGGATTCTATGGACGCTATGTTATGCGCTGGTATGGTCAATCACTGGGAGTATTCGCTCTCTATGCAAATGACACCTATGATGATGATATCCGTAATGGAGCTTCAGTTACAAACGGAGGAATCATGTCGGGGAAATCGTCCAGTAACAGCCATTTCAGGATTGGTCCTGACTTAACAATAAGCGGAGTTCCGTATAAAGTCCCATTATGGCTTGAAAATCAGTATATGTATGTCAATGAAAATAATCCTACAGGATTTGATAAGAGTTTTGCATGGCAAGGTGGATTTCATCAGTTGAATTGTCAGATTACAAGTAAAGCCGTAGCTTATGGCCGCTATGACTGGGTTAGCGGCAAACTCTACGACGATACGTCAACCAGAATAAACGGTGTTATGGGTCAAACGAAGACAAAACCCAGCGAGTACGACATTGTCGCAGGGCTTCAGTATGCCATTACCTCTAATGTCAAACTTATCGGTGAGTACCGATATCATGAGTTTAAGGATACTGTGAGTACACCTAACACATCGACGCTCAACGATACCGGGTTTACAACCCGCATCATGTTTGGATTTTAATAAGACCACATTCTCAAATAATTTGCAAAGCTGACACAGGGTAAAAAAGGCATTTTACTCTGTGTCAGCCCTCCTGGTTCAACGTAAATCGGCTAAATCCACTTACCTTTAACAACTACAATAGCTTAAATATTTCGTAACAGTTATTATCTGGAAATCTCGAAATTTAGGACTAACTGGCTGCAGTTATAAAGGTTTCAAAACACCGTGGGTCATTCTGTATATTTTTTTACACTGCTTTGCTATTTCTGAACTATGGGTTACAAGCAGAAAAGTAACCCCCTTATCTTCGTTCATTTTCTTAAATAAAGACATAATCTCAGCCTCGGTCTCTTCATCAAGGTCTCCTGTAGGCTCATCTGCCAGCACAATTGCCGGTTCATTTATAAAGGCACGTGCAATGGCAACTCTTCTTTGCTGACCGCCACTCAGTTGTGATGGATACATGTTGGCTTTATCCTGAATTCTTACCATATCAAGCAATGCCATAGCATAATCGTTCCTGTTGATTCTTTCCTTGGAAAAAGCCGTTGGCAGAAGTACATTTTCAAGTACGGTAAGTGTGGGGATAAGACTGCTAAACTGAAATATAAAATTCATAAGTTTATTTCTAAGCTCTGAGAGCTCATTATCAGATATTGACCACAGGTTTGTACCGTTTATTTTAACCGTGCCAATATCAGGCTTTGTTAGTGCGCCAACAATACTAAGGAGCGTTGTCTTACCAGATCCGGAGTGTCCGACTATGGATAAGAAATCCCCTTTTTCAACCAGCAGGTTAACGTTATCCGCGGCTTTTAGCTTCTCTTTTCCGATTATATAATGTTTCGATATCTCTGTCAGTTCAATCATCTGTAAAAATCCCCCGCTCTCTACTCACCTTTTCTTATTGCTGCGTAAGGCTCCATTTTCATAGACCGTACCGCCGGATAAAAAGCCGCTATGGCGCCAGTTAACAACGAAAGCAACAGAGTAAGGTAAATAAGCAGTGCAAACTGTAACATTTCAGGCCATAGGTATGGAATGTTCAGAGAAGACTTGATAAAGTCCTTAAAGAAAAATAAAAAAGAGCCCCCTAAAACTATCCCTGCCAAACCCCCTATCACAGACAGAATTGAGGCCTCAGTCATGATAAGCTGGAATATGTCCTTTTTCTTAGCCCCCATTGCCCTGAGAAGGCCTATTTCCCGCCGTCTTTCGTTGACAATCATGGAAAACACAAGACCTATTAAAAAAATCGCCATGACCCACAGCAGTACGCTTATAGAAAGTACACTCTTAAGAAGTATAAACAACTGCTTTCTGACTGTGGAGATAACCTCCTCTGAGACTATTGCCGTAACGCCAGGTATGTCGTACTCTATGAATATGGCGACCCTCGAGGGTGGCATATCAGGTGTCACCTGAACCAGCACAGTGGATATCTTATTTTCAGGTATATTCACGGCTTTATTACCTTTATTCTTTGACTCCTCAATAGCCTTTCTTACTCCATCCATAGGGAGAAACATAGAGGTATCAATAAACTTCATACCGGTTTGCTCTATCATACCGACTATTTTAAAAACCCGGCCATAAGCCGTCACACTTGATCCTACCTGAAAGGCAGTAATTGCTCTGCCCATTATTGCCTCATTGTCTTTAATATCACGCTTCAGGCTTTCCGTAAGCCACGGCATTATAGTGAAATCGTTTTTGGGATCAAACCCTATCATCAGCATCTCGCCGACATCACAACACCTGTACTTTGAGGTTAACAAATACAGTTGAGCGGCTGTTTGTTTAACTCCTTTTATTTTTTTTATCTTGTCCTCAATCGTGTTATCCATGTAAAACTCAGTCGGCTCACCTGACAGAAGCGAGGCCTTTGCTTTGACCTCCGACCCCTTGGGCACTACCATTATGTCAGCCCCAAGGCGCTGAATGCTTCTTTTTAGGCTTAACTCCACGGAGTCCATCACAGTGGTAATGGAAAACAGCGTAGCTGACACCACCATAACAGCTCCGGCTATGGCAATGCTTCTAAATATCTTCCGCCTCAGATTGTTCTGAGCTATCGTGTTTATTGATATATTCATCTTAACAATTTAACCTTAACGACTGATTAATTATACAATATTATAACTAAAAAAAAGCATGTCACCAAATTGTTTTGGTATGTTTTTATAATAAACAGCCATGCACTGACCTAAGATTTTATGATTTCAGCCGATAAGACATTGTATGGCGTTTATAAAAATGAATAAAAATAGGTATTTTACTTATTTATAATGATTATTTATGTAGAAAATTAGCATAGGTGCCGGATGAATTTATTTGTTTTTGGCAGAGTTTTTTTTATTATTTTAGCGATTTATAAAAATCCACTCCTCAATCCGGCCGTTTCAGGTAAATCTAAAAATATATTCTTTATTCTATTTATATTTCAATTTTTATTCATTTCTCCACATGCTGCCATAGCCTCCGATAATCAAACCGCTGCAAAGATAAATAGCCCGAAACAATTGGACGTGTTATTTTTATTTAATTGCTCTGGCGCTGCCGGAAATAGTAAGCAGATAAGTGTGCTTTCATCATCGCTTAAGCAATTCGTTCATCTTCTTGATGAAAATGACAGATTTGGTATCATTGCCATGGGAGATACAGTTTATACTCAAAAAGATTTGACCGAAGCTACAAACAGCGAAATAGTAGATGGTGTTATCTGTACAAGTAATACCGGTGACAGCTACAAGGGTATAAAGTTAGCTTTCGACACAATATCAAAGAATCATGGCCATAAAAAAACCATAATTTTTACTTCATTTCTGAATTCAAATTCAACAAACGCAGAAAAAGATGCCGGTAATACTCAAGGTCGCCTTCAGATGTTGTCCAAAGAGTTAAAGGCGTCCGATATATCCCTTTATGTCGTATGGTTAAACGATTTAACAGGTAAAACCTTATACGAGGACACATCTCTTAATACAGGCGGAGTCTTGTTTCAAACAAATATAGAAACATTTAATCATGTTTTTTCAACATTATATGAAGTTATAAAATCACCTGAAATCCTTCCCATTAAATTAAACAAGTTAACTATTGACGAATCTATAAATAGCTTTACACTTTTGGCTAAAAAAGACACTCCATCAACAAAAATATTACTTCAACAGCCTACAGGCAGAAAACTAGCTGTCCAAAGTACGCACTCAGGGATGGTATGGTTAACAGGAAACGATTTCGATATAGTAAAAATAGATAATGCCACTACAGGCACCTGGGATATTTTTTTTAGCTACAGTAAAGAAAACAAAGCTTATATTAAATCAACATTTAATCTGAATACGAATATAATAGGTAATTTAATCCCGCTGGCAAAACCCTTTAAGATGAGAGCATGGTTTGATATAAACGATTTCCCCGTCAGTCAGGAGGAAATTGGCAAGGAGGCAAAGGTAAATGCCCAAATATCTTATCCTGATAATAAAACAATGAATGTTAACTTTGGCTGGGTAAAAAATGAACATGTTTTTGTATCTCAATTCGTACCAACACAAGGAGGACTGCATATAATAAAAATAACGGTTGAAAGTAAGGATTATTTACGGCAACGAGTGTATGCGGTTTTTGCTAAGGAATACACAACTACTAACAATGACGACAATATGACTACTATTAAGCCAAAAGTTACCGTAACAAATATAAAAAAAAGAACATTTCTTGTAAAAGTAAGGAGTAAGCTGAGAGCATTTATTGAGTTCTTAGCTATTAATTTTGTTTTGTTTGTCCTGTATTACATAAACAAGAAAACGAACGGCGCTATAAAAAACTTTTTTTGGAGGAAAAGAAATGATACAAATTGATGCTTTAGCGTTTTATTTCATTCTTGAGCTTATTGGAATACTGCTGATTATAATAGGAGTAATGTATGTCGCAGTAAAAAGATACAGAAAAAAATCTAATGATAAAAATTTCGAGAATCTGCTAATGAAAGACATAGAAAGTCTTGAAAACCAAATTAAAGTTTTTGACGATAAAACAGCTGTACATTTTGACAAAGAGGCTATAATATCAAATGAAATAGACTCAACCAAACTAAACTTAGCAAATACCGCCCTTGAGGCATTGCATAGTAAAAAAGATACGATGGAATCTTTCTGGTATCATTTATTTGACGGCAATGTGGATAAAATCATGAAAGGACGGTTTAATCATTTTTTAACTGCTGCTTCAAGCTTTATGAGCAAAGGTTTGACCCTTGAGGAACAGCAGAAATTAAAAGACGCTTTAAGCTCACAAAAGAGGGAGACTATAAAACTTCTGGGCTATAAAGATATGTTTGTCCACGTAGTTAAGGAGTTCAGAAAGATTAGAAATACAAGTGAAACTATAGCTAAATCTCTTGAAAAGACAGACACTAAGTCCAATGAAATAAACAAAGCGATCTCTGACTGTAAGTTATTGAATTCAGAACTCGACAGATGCGTAGAAGTACTGATAACACAACAAGAAGAAACATCCAATGACGGTGCAGAAAGCAATCTTTCATTCGGTGATGAATCTAATGAGCAATCAACGGCTATGGATATTTCGTCTCAACATATCAATCCGGAAATAGCAAGAAAAATCGAAGGGCTACAGAAGAGTAAAAAACTTTCGGAAGATAAAATAAAAGAATTAGAGGAGATTATAAAGAAAAAAGAAGACGACTACAATAATATAGAAAATGATTATAACCAGCTTCAGGTGGAATATATGAATGTGTTCAAACAGCATAAGGGCGAGACCGGTTGGGCCAGTAAAGCATCTTAAACCCAATCCTTTAAAAGATGTTAAATGTCTCCTGATAAAAAAAGGCCGGAGTTAATCCGGCCTTTCAGTTGCGATATCTAACTTATTTGTTAAGGAGTTTTAATTAGCTGGAGCTGGTTCTGCTGAAGCAGGGAGTTTCTTCTCTTTCCAGTTTACCTCGATGCCACACAGGAACGGTTTTCCGCCATCCTCATGTTTTTTATCAATAACCAGGCCAAGCGCGCCATGGCATTTCTTACAAGCTGAGTATTCTTTTACTACTCTCTTTGTCTTGGTGTCAACTACAACTATAGCGCTGTCATCAGCCTCTGGAAGCTGTCTTGTCACAACAAGAGCATATTTGCCGTCAGGTGAAAAATCAACATCGTGAGGGTTTCCGCCGATTAAAAGACTATCTATAACCTTATTGGTCTTTACATCAATAATCTTAACTGAACCAGGGATTCCGCCGGCATCAGTGTAGCCAATACCTGCAGGCTTACCGTCTTTTAGTTCCGCACCATCTGACTGCCATATCTCTGTCATGGCAGGGTTCATCCTCGAACGGTGAATATATGCACCTGCGCCGGTGATTTTACCTGTTACTTTTTTAGTGGCAACGTCAACTATGCTGATAAAGCCGCCAGGCATGTCGGATACATACGCAAGTTTGCCATCCTTTGAAAAAGATATTCCGCATATTGACTTACTTACATTAAAACTGTCTTTTAACTTCTTTGATTTCATGTCATAGACGTAAACATTACCATCATCCATATCGGATACCCATACTGTACCGTCAGGAGCAAGTGCCGACCCGCAGTGCTTTTTGCCTAATTTCTGCCATTCGGTCTGTTTTCCGGTTGCTATGTCTATTTCCTTTGAGAAACCGTCAAGAGAGAACACATAAATTGTCTTACCGTCTTTTGACAGAGTAAGAGCATCGCTGGCTTTACCGTGAGCATATCTGGCTACATTGCCTGTTGCCAAATCCACTAATGCTATATGGCCGCCGTGTCCTTGAATATACGCTATTCCCTCAAGCTTAGGCTCATCAGCAGAGACTACCACAGCCATCGCCGCTACAAACACGATTACTAACGTTAAAAATAAAAACTTCTTCATTTTACCTCCCAGTACATTCAATTTTTATTATACTTAACTACTTAAACCTTCTCCTGCCCTGATCTACCATTTTTAACTATCACAATCCGTTACCGTTATCACCCCCTCTTTTTAGCCCATGTATTTGTTGTTTCATACACAGATAATACTTTTGTTTAGTATCCCTAAACCTGATTTGTTAATCAAAGCAATTGATTGATTATAAGAACAAGAGTTTTTATTGTCAACTTGAAAAACAAAATATAGTTTTGCTAATAACTGTAATTAATATAGTCAGGTTAACGCAGAAGTTTTTTTATGTCGTTAACGACAGCAGGTTCAGTCCAATTTTGAGCACCTATGTATTTTTTAACAATCACTCCTTCTTTACTTATTAAAAAAGTAACCGGCAGCATATAGACTTTGAAAGATTTTGCTATCTTGTTTTTGGGGTCTAAAAGGAACTGGAAAGTAACATGATTTTTCTGCGCAAACTTTTTTATATCATTTGGGGAACTTGCAGAGGCGGCAAGTACAGTAAAATTATCATTTTTAAACATTTTAGACAGAGCCTCCATTGAAGGCATTTCCTCCTTGCACGGTGGACACCACGTTGCCCAGAAGTTAAGAAGCACCACTTTTCCTTTTAAAGAAGCCAGAGATACAATGTTGCCATCTACTGAGTGCAGTTCAAAATCAGGAGCGGCTTTGCCATCTATCTCATCTAACTCCCACGGCGCCGGTGGTACTGAAAAAGCTGTCTTTGAATTAAATACAAAAAATAAAACCGATACACTTATAACAAAATAATAGAAAATTCTTTTGTTCATACTACCCCCATTTTCTTTATTGTAGATGAAATGTATCATTTTTAAGGATATTTTTTCAAGTACCTTTTATTTTTGATATCCAACTACCACAGTGCTTTTAACGGCTGACACATTTGTACGTGCCGGCAGAACAGTTGTGGTTATCTGTTTTAACGATACATCCTTTCCGGTTACATCTGTATCAGCGGCGGTTGCATTTGTCTTAGTTGTAAAAGTACCCGATGTACCGTCTGAGGCTATGGTAACAACCCAAAAGTCAGCGCCTCCAGCTCCATAAGACTTAGTGTTACCGGAAACTATATATCTCCCGCTTGCGGTCTCATAAGCAGAGTAAGAATTGGCAGAATCATCATTTTTGCCGCCATAAGCGTTTTGCCACGCTATTGAACCGTCACTTTTTAGCTTAAGAACCCACATATCGTACCCGCCAGAGCCAAATGAGTTGGTGTTTCCTGTTACAAGATAGCCGCCATCGGAGGTTTGAATCACTGAGTAAGCGTAATCATTTCCTGTTCCTCCATATGACTTTTGCCACTCTGTGTCTCCGCTTTTGTTTAATTTAAACACCCACACATCCATCCCTCCGGCTCCAAAAGCATTTGAGTAACCGGAGACAATATATCCGCCATCGGTAGTCTCCTGTGTTGAAAATGAAAAGGACTGCCCTCCTTTACCATAAGTTTTTGACCATTTTACTAACCCATCGGAATCCAGTTTAATAAATAAAATCTCTACAACGTCATCACTGACCCTGACTTTGTTTCCGCTGATAATGTACCCTCCATCTGAGGTTTGTCGTATTGCGTAGGAGTTTTCGACATCCGTGGTACCGTATGTTTTTTGCCATTTTACAGTGCCATCAGGATTAAGTTTAAGTACCCAAATATCATGTAACCCTGCACCGAAGGAGCCGGTATAACCAAGCACAATATATCCGCCGTCTGAGGTCTGCTCTACCGATTTTGCATAATCCGTATCTGAGCCGCCATAGGTATATTGCCACGTAATTTGGCCATTTGATTTCAACTTCAATACCCACATATCAAAGCCACCGGCACCAAAGGATTTAGTATATCCTGCGGCAATGTAACCGCCGTCTGTTGTTTGCTTTATTGACTGTACGTTATCTATGTCAGCTCCGCCATAGGTATATTGCCAATCTATCTCGTTTAATTTATTCATCTTAACTAACAGGATATCTCTTTTGCCCTGGCCAAAGGACTCTGTGTATCCTCCGACTATAAAACCGCCATCTGATGTTTTTGCTATAGTGAAGGCTACATCATCAGCGCTGCCGCCAAGCGTTATTGCTCTACTCAATGTGGTGCTTGTATTATCTGTGCTGACAGTTGCGCCATATATGCTATCGCTAAGACTAATGAGCGCTAACAACGCAAATAAAAAAGTCATAGCATTACGTGAAAAATCTTTATTGCTTTTTGAAATGTCCATAATATGCCTCCTTATTGTTCCGTAGTGTTTTTTAAATCCACACCCCTCATTGGATTATATGACAAGAAGGATTTTTTTTCAACCTTGACCTACATATGGAAATTTATTTATTGTAGTAGTAAAAGAAATGTGCGGAGGGTTTTTGTGAAGGCAATTAAAATCGTTGTGTTACTTGTTGTTTTTCTATCAGTAGTGTGTATGTATGCTAATTTTACAATCGGCGCTGAAAAGCAGGAAATCCCTTTGGATGCAGCTATGCGGGTTGGCATGGGAAAGAATGTTGTCATCGAATTTGATGATCCTGATTGCCCGTTTTGCAGAAAACTAAACACCTATTTGAATACTAGGAAAGATATAACAAGATATATATTCTTTGTACCTCTTAAAGAATTACATCCTTTTGCTGAATCCAAAGTACGTTTAATTTTATGTTCAAAAAACTCATGGAAAACACTTGAAGAAACCTTTGCCGGAAAATATGACAGTGAAAGGCCACAATCTTGCAACAGTAAAAGCGTTACAGAAACTATCAATATCCATAAATCCACGGCTGAACGGCTTGGCGTCAACAGTACCCCATTTTTAATCGTCAACGGACAGCAAGTTCATGGTGCTGATATTAACCTGATTGAAAGCATAATCGGGCCTGCCGTTAGGTAGAAAGGAAATGTGAATATATAACATGTGTTTAGCAGTGCCGTCAAAAATAGTAAGCATAAATAACCACCTGTCGGTAGTGGACGTTATGGGAGTGCGGCGGGAGATAAGTCTGCTTCTGATGCCTGAGGAGGTCTCCGTAGGGGATTATGTGTTAATTCATGCGGGGTTTGCTATACAAAGAGTTGATGAAACAGCCGCTATGGAAACTCTCAGGTTTTTTAAAGAAGCCGGAGCACTTTCAGCCCTTACGCAGGGATAATGCACGAGCTGTATATTGCTCAAAGCATACTTGATAGCGCTGTCAGCCATTGCTTAGAGAGTGGATGCAACCGCATTGAATCGGTGACTATACAGGTGGGGCTTGCCTCAGGCGTAATGAGTGAAGCACTTAACTTTGCCTTTGATGCTATAAAAGCTGGAACAATAGCTGAAACAGCGTCACTCATCACTGAGAAAGTCGCACCCGAGTGTGTTTGTAAAAACTGTGCACAAATATTTGAGCCCACTGATAGTTTTATACTAATATGCCCTGAATGTCAGTCAACTGATGTATCTATTACTAAGGGTTTTGAACTACAAATGCTCTGTCTGGAGGCAATATGAACATACAAGTTGTATCAAAAATACTTGAGGCAAATGACCGCCTTGCTGACGCTAACGCTCGTAAACTAAAGGCTGCCGGTGTTTACACCATAAATCTTATGGGAGCTCCCGGAGCCGGTAAAACAAGCGTTCTTGAAGCTGTTATTACAAAACTAAAGAGCGAAAGGCTCAGAGTCGGGGTCATCGAGGGCGATATCACAGGCTCAGAGGATGCCCGAAGAATCGACGCTCTTAATGTACCGGTTGTTCAAATTAACACAGGAGGCGCCTGCCATCTCGATGCCAACATGATAAGCGAGGTACTGGATTCCATGCCGCTTGACTCTCTCGATATGCTTATAATAGAAAACGTTGGCAATCTTGTCTGTCCTGCCGAGTTTAAAGTCGGAGAGGACATTAAGCTGATGGTACTAAGTGTAACCGAAGGAGACGACAAGCCACTTAAGTACCCGCTGATGTTTCGTGAATCGGCTGCTTTGATATTTAACAAAATAGATCTTTTGCCCTATACCAACTTTAATATGGACAGAGCCCAAAAAGATGCCATGACAATACACCCTGAGATTAAGATATTTAAAACATCGTGTAAAACCAAAGACGGGGTAGAGGAGCTTTGTGCGTGGTTAAAAGGACTCAGATAACAGTTGAGGGTACTGTACAGGGAGTCGGTTTCAGGCCATATGTGTATAATTTAGCAAAATCCTGCGGTTTTACCGGCTTTGTGACTAACACCACATCGGGCGTTACAATTGAAATTGAGGGCGAGGAAACCGAAAGCTTTATTCAAAAACTTTTAAAAACCCCCCCTCCCCTTTCTCATATTGATAACGTTAGCTCATCATCGCTTACTGTAGAAGGCGACAACGATTTTAAAATCTTAACAAGTGTTACTGAAGCATCTGCTTTTACTATGCTCTCCCCTGACATGTCAATTTGCGGGGACTGCCTCAAAGAACTCTTGACGCCCTCCGACAGAAGGTATCTTTACCCTTTTATTAATTGCACCAACTGCGGCCCCAGATACACAATAACTAAAACCATCCCCTACGACAGAGTAAACACAACGATGTCTGACTTTACGATGTGCAATGACTGCCTCTCTGAATACGAGGACCCCGGAAACAGGCGGTTTCATGCAGAGCCTAATGCCTGCCCACGTTGCGGCCCAAAGGTTGAGTTTCTCGCTATAACCAACCCAACCCCCTCAACAAATCCCATTATAAACGCAATTGAATACTTAAAAGCCGGAGCAATCCTTGCCGTTAAAGGTCTTGGCGGCTTTCACCTCTGCTGTGATGCTCTCAATGGGGATGCGGTTAAAAGATTAAGAGACAAAAAAAGAAAAGGCAACAAACCATTTGCTATCATGACCCCCAGTGTTAAAATTATTGAGGAGTTTGCCCATGTTTCAGCCAAAGAGCGTGAAATATTAGAAAGTCCACAAAAACCTGTTGTGCTGCTAAAGAAAAAAAACGCTACCCTACCCTTTGGCATAAGTGGTCAGAGCCCGGCTTATGGCTTTATGCTGCCCTACACTCCGCTTCATTATCTTTTGTTTTATCATCCGGTTCAAGCAAAACATCCTAATTTTAAGGCGCTGGTTATGACAAGCGGAAACCTCTCCGGTGAGCCGATAATTTACGGCAACGAGGAGGCGCTAACAAAATTATCCTCCACAGCAGATGCCTTTATCACCCACAACAGGGATATTTACCTTGGTATTGATGATTCAGTTTTGAGCGTGAGGGCTGACAATACGGTAAGTTTAATCAGAAGAGCGCGGGGATTTGTACCAGCTCCGATTACTCTTTCTCACGAGGGCCCCGATGTTATCGCATATGGCGGAGACATAAAAAACACTTTCACTCTGACTAAAGGCCGGTACGCAATCCCGGGGCCGCATACCGGAGATATGGAAAGCGTTGATACAATTGAATTTTATAAGGCTAATCTTAAACACATGATGTCCATATACAATGTAAATCCCACACTTTCGGCCTGTGACATGCACCCGGGATATTTTGTCACATCCGCTTACAATACACAGATTGCAAAGACCACCGTCCAGCACCACCACGCGCACTTTGGCTCAGTGGCAGCCGAACATAACCTCAGAGGCAAAGCAATCGGTGTAGTGCTTGACGGCACAGGTTTTGGCACGGATGGCAATTTATGGGGCGGGGAGTTTTTAGTCGCAGATGTTTATAACTTTGAAAGGATAGTTCATTTTAAATACGTACCGCTTCCCGGAGGCTCTCAAGCCGTCAGAGAACCCCGCCGGATGGCCGTAAGTTACATAGTTGATGTGTTTAAGGAAGATGCCCCTAATGTCCTCAAAAGTATTGGATTTATGGACAGACACGGCAAAAAATTCATAGAAAATCTGATACGGATTATATCACTTAAACAATTCAGCCCTCTGTCATCAGGCGCCGGACGGCTTTTTGATGCGGTATCCTCAATGCTCTCCCTCACCGATATAAACACGTTTGAAGCTGAGGCCGCAATGGCTTTAGAGTCCGTAATTGATGAAAATCATACCGGCGCCTACCCGTTTCAAATCACAAACGACGGAGTTATTGATTTTTCATTAACCATCTCAAACATAGTCTCTGATACATTAAACTTTGTGAACAAAGGAAAGATATCGGCGGCATTTCATAACACCATAATTGCCGTAATTTGTGAGGTGGTTAATAATATAAGCTCAAAACATGAAATCAGAGACGTAGTCCTAACCGGTGGAACTTTCCAAAACGCTTTCCTTATAAATAAAACGACAGCGCGGCTTAAAAGTGCCGGTATGAACGTCTATGTAAATGAAAAAGTGCCGTGCAACGACGGTGGACTGTCCCTCGGTCAGGCTTATATTGTAAGAGAGAGGGAGTAGTGTATAGTGAAGGGGAGGACGCTGTCCTCCCCTTCAAATCCCCACCTGCAAGGGGTCTAAACCCCTTGACCCCAGGTTTCTTGGCGACGATTGGTTGCCGGTGTCTGAAGGTTGATTGGTTTACTTGTGGGGTTAAAGAATTTTTCAACCGGCGTTCCGCCGCTTAAAAAGTTTCACAGCGAGCTCCGCCCGCTAAAAGGATGTTCAGATTAAAAGATTTTTAGGACTAAAATAATGTTCTCTTTAGTCTATAAAAATTTGATATAATAAATGCACTATGAAAGAGAAACTAACAGCTATTTACCGTAAATCCCTGTATGGGTATATTGGTTATATAGAAGAGCTTCCGGGAGCAAACTCCCAGGGAGTGACGTTGGAGGAGACAAAAAGTAACTTGGCTGAAGCCGTTATGCTTATATTAGAGGTTAATCGTCAACTTACAGAAAAAAATCTCGCAGGGGAAGATGTCATAAGAGAGGACTTTGGCCTAATAACAATGTGAAGCGCAAAGATTTAATACGATTTATTGAAAGTAATGGATGTTTATTAATACGTGAAGGCGCTAATCATACAGTTTATGTAAACTTTGCAGGGAATAAAACCTCAGTAATCCCTCGTCATAACGAAATAGATGAATTTCTTGCAAGAAAAATATGTAAGGACCTTGGAATTCCAAAACCATAAGTGTTCATTCGTTAAAAAGTCTTACAGGGTAATCCCCATTTGGGGTCTAGCTTTGCCCGCTAAAAGGATGTTGATATTAGGTCTGTTGACGAAGTTAACTTGAGACCGTTGCAAAATTCCCAAAATGGGGGAAAAGTATTTCCCAATTAATACCGAGTAGCAGCCTAAAATATAATAATGATGAGATTACCACGTCGCTATCGCTCCTCGTAATGACGGATAGGTACGCCCACGCACAGCCCACGCCGTCATTGCGAACCCCCGCAGGGGGTGTGGCAATCTCATCCTTTTTCTATAACATTTTGTTATATTTTTGAACTCAACTTTGGTGTTATAATATTTTTGCAACGGTCTCAAATTGGTTATAGTAGGGTAAACTATGGTAACTGAGGTTTAATTGATTATGGAAATTTATCTGGTGACTCTGATGAGATATGTCTGAGAGTGATAAAAACGTTTATATCTTAGGAGCTGGCTTTTCGAAGGGGTTGGGGTTGCCATTGCAGGATGATTTTCTACAAACAGCACGCACTATATATTTTAAAGACACTGATAAGTATAAGCATTTTAATAATGTTTTTGATTACATAGATAAGTTGTCAAAAATAAGAAACTACGTTTCCATCTCAATGTTTAATCTTGAAAACATCTTTAATTTATTGGAAATGAACTTGTTTTTCACAGAAGGGACAAAACATGAAGAATGTGAACTACGAAAAAAGGATTTTATTAAGCTAATTGCTGATGTGCTGCAAGAACTCACACCGAAGCCATTTAGGGAGCATCCTACAGGTATGACAATACACCCTGGATACCATCACTATGCCGCTTTTTTAAGCCTTTTGTTAAAAGATAAACCGACGTTACATTATGATTCAATAATAACATTCAATTATGACCTCATAGTAGAGGCCTCCTTAAGAATTATTAATTATTATCGAATAAATGACAATCATATTCCTGAGCCTCCAATATCATGTGACTACATGAAGTCTAATGAAAATATACGTGATAAAAGCATCGGAGGATTTGACGTGCCGGTTGATTTAAAAAACACAAATAGTACATTAAGACTAAAATTATTTAAGCTCCACGGCTCTATTAATTGGGAAACCAAAGATGGAGAGACTTTTTTAGTGCCACCGACATGGAACAAATCCGACACTAAAATCAAAGATGTTTGGACAGAGGTTTATAAAGAATTAAGTACTGCAACACGGTTGATAATCATAGGGTACTCTTTTCCAGAGACAGATATTTATGCTAAAAGCTTGTTGGCTTTAGCAATAAATAATAATAAAAACCTGCAAAACATTTATTTTATTAATCCTGATACAAATGAAGTTAAGAAAAGGAGTTTAGATTTTATAGATACTCATTTTATAAAACACACACGGTACAGGGAGATGGATTTCTTCAAATTCGTAGAAGATGAAAGCTGGATTGATGAAAATCTCAAAAGAAGATCTATCAGAAATTGGATGGGGTTTAATAGGTTAAAACGTTTGTTGAATAAGTAACTTACTGGATATATTGGACCGTAACCTGATGATTACAAATGACTTGTGGTTGGAAAGATTTAATCCAGAAAAAAAGATACGTTTTACCCAAAATCATACTGAATTACCTTCAAAGTGACAATCTTTATAAATCTTTTAATCTGATCGTCTGTTTTGAGGGCGGAGCTCTCATTGAAACTTTTTAAGCGGCGGAACGCCGGTTAAAAAATTATCTACCCACAGGCACACCAACATGACTTGAAACCAAACTACCCAATCGCTGCCAAAAAAACCTGGGGTCAAGGGGGCTGGCCTCCTCTTAGGGAAAGTAATAAGGGAAAGGGCTTTGCCCTCTCCCTTATTACTTTCCCTAAGAGGAGGCACTACATCTCCCTAATATGTTAAACTCACACACGGTCTAAAACCATATGAACGACTTAGTTAAACTAATACATGAGATAGCACCGTCAAAAGTGGTGAAACTGATGGAGGTTTGTGGTACGCACACGGTAAGCATATTCAGGCATGGGATAAAAGCGCTTCTCCCAGAACAGATATCGCTGATAAGCGGCCCCGGCTGCCCCGTATGTGTTACAAGTGTTAATGACATTGATGCCGCGATAAGCTTGTCAAAGATGCCAGGAGTGGTGCTTGTCACGTTTGGAGATATGATGCACGTTCCCGGCTCTAATAAAATGTCACTTTATAAGGCACGGGCTCAGGGGGCACGCTCTGAGGTTGTCTATTCACCGCGTGATGCGCTTCAGATTGCCACAAACAACAGCAGTTCCAAAGTCGTGTTTTTTGCAACTGGTTTTGAAACTACATCGCCTCTTATTGCCGCTACCATTGAGGAGGCTATTGAGAGAGGCATCAGTAATTTCTATATCTACAGCGCTCATAAACTGGTTCCTCCGGCTCTCAGCGCTCTGCTAAATTCCCCGGATGTTAATATTGACGGCTTTATCCTCCCCGGCCATGTCAGTGCCATAATCGGCAAAGCGCCGTATGAATTCATAGCGTCAGAGTATGCCAAGCCCGGAGTAATAACAGGCTTTAACGCCGATGAAATCCTCATGGGTATATACATGCTGCTTGTGCAGATTGCAGAAAAGAACGCTCAGATTCAAATCCAGTACTCTAAAGTTGTAAGACCTGAAGGGAACCCTAAAGCGGTTTCTATGATTGCAAAATATTTTGATGTATCTGAAGCGTACTGGCGGGGGATTGGCTTGATTCCCCAAAGCGGATTAACACTCAAAGATGCCTATTCACACTTCGATGTTAAGAAAACCTTTCCGATAGATGTTAAAGCTGACACTGCCGACTCAAGCGCCTGCATGTGCGGGTATGTTTTAAGGGGAATTAAGACGCCTCCACAGTGTGCGCTTTTTGGTAAGGGTTGCCGACCCGAAAATCCGGTTGGAGCTTGTATGGTGAGCTCTGAGGGCAGTTGTGCCGCTTATTACCGGTACGGAGGACTGACTCATGGATAGAATTTTACTTGGCCACGGCGGCGGTGGAAAGCTTATGCACGAGCTTATAGAAAAGCACTTTGTACCGGCTTTCGATTTAGGACAGATGACTGACTCTGCAATCTTAAATGTTGCACCCGGAAAACTTGCCTTTACGACGGATTCCTTTGTAGTGTCTCCGCTGTTTTTTGAGGGCGGTGATATTGGCACACTTGCGGTAAATGGAACCGTAAACGATCTGTCTGTTTGTGGCGCAAAGCCATTATATCTCAGTGCTGCGTTTATAATTGAAGAGGGATTTTTGATCTCTGACCTTAGCAAAATAGTTGAGTCAATGTCAAAAGCCGCCTCTTTAGCAGGTGTAAAAATCGTGACAGGGGACACAAAAGTCGTAGAGAAAGGAAAAGCGGATGGCGTTTTTATAAACACAGCAGGTGTTGGATTTTTGTCAGAAGATGTTGAGATTTCTCCGCTTAAAATAAAAATCTCCGATGTCGTCATAGTAAGCGGTGAGATAGGCAATCACGGAGCCTGCATAATGGCCGGTCGAAACGGGCTGAGTTTTACCCCCCCCCTTCTGACCGACTCAAGGCCGTTAAACGCTCTTATCAAAGAAATGCTTGCTTGTTCAAAAAATATACATTTTATGCGAGACCCAACCCGGGGAGGAATCGCCACAACTCTGAAGGAGGGTGCCGTAGCCTCAGGCAAATGTATCATGATAAAGGAGCACCTGTTACCCATAGCAGATCAGGTCAAAGGACTTTGTGATCTTCTGGGACTTGACCCGCTCTACATTGCTAACGAGGGGATTTTAATAGCAATTGTTGATAAGCAGGATGCTGACAAATTACTTGAAGTAATGAGAAAACACCCGCACGGCAGAAACTCGGCTATAATCGGAGAGGTACTGACAGCCCCAGAAGGTATGGTCATAGTAGAGACAGCCTTAGGCGGAAAACGTATCGTTGAAATGCTGACTCACGATCAACTGCCAAGGATTTGTTAGAAACTGCTAAGGATTATCAAGGAGGAAATATGTTTATAAACAAAGCGACCAGTTATATCAAAAGACTTTTAATTGTAGCTTCAGTTAATTTTTTCATTTTGTTTGTCCTGTTTTTTATTCTTGAGTTAATATTCACCTCATATGATTATTATAAAAATAAAAAAACTTCAAACTCAAAAACAATGGAATTCGATTATCGTGAACCCTATCCATACATTATGTTTCATTCCACACCCAATGTTGATATCTATATAAATTCAGAACAACAGAAAGGTAAACTAGGGAACTTAACACATATAGTGACTAACAGATATGGTTTTCGTTATAACAATAATCTTGATGAAAAAAAGCACAATGAAATTAGAATTTTTATATTAGGAGGTTCAGTAGTTTTTAATGGACTTACCAATGAAACAACTATAAGCGGATACCTCGAAAAAATGTTAAATGAACGATACAACGGCAAATATCAAATACGTGTAGTAAATGCAGGGATAGTATCTGCAGTATCAAGTCAGGAACTTGCGCTCTTAACAAATACAGTAATAGACCTTAAACCTGATATTATGATTTTTTTTGACGGATTTAACGACGCTAATACATCTTTTAATTTTGAAAAAAGATTAGGATTTCCTTTTAATTTTAAACTATACGAAGGAGCTACTAACAGAGCCATAGACGATTTAACCACAATGGATAAATTACTCTCAGCTAGCCACTTTTTAACCAAAATAAGCCCTTCATTAGACATGAAAAACAGATTAAACGTAATAATGCAAAAAATGAATGAAAAAAGTAACCAGAATTCGTCATACGAGTTCACTGATTCAATATTATATTTTATCAATAATTGGGAAAAAATGTACAAGATATCAAAAGCATATAATCTGAAAACCTTATTTATTCTTCAACCTGTAAATCCTAAATATAGAAATTATAATTATAATCATCAAGAAGTCATTGGCTATATTGATTCATTTAATATGAATGTGAATAATATCATATTAGAACTGAAGAGAAAATACAATAGCAACGATTTTGTTTCGTTTGATGGTATTTTAGATCACCATCCTGAATACTTTAGAGATACAGTGCATACCTATGATGAAGGGAATTTATTTTATGCACAGAAAATAGAAGAGCTTTTAGTTAATGGTGGGTATATAAAATGAGATGCACTTGTCATGACTCTATAATATAGAAACTGGCTTTAATAATCAATAAATCACGTAATTTGCAGCTCGATTGTAAAAACCGCTCCACCGTCAGCATTGTGGGCAAACAGACGGCCTTTCATCTTATGTTCTATGATTATTTTACCTAGATATAATCCCATACCGATACCTTTACCCTGCATTTTAGTGGTAAAGTAGGGATCAAAAATCCTGTTTAAAACTCTTTCCGGAATCCCACCTCCATCGTCCGCTACAGAAACTGCAACTTTATTTGATTCCGTGCTCATAGTGATTTCGATATTGCCGATGTTGTCGTTTAATGCTGTATCCATGATTGCATCTTTTGCATTATTGAGGATGCTTAAAAAAACCTGTTTAAATTCACTTTCATAACCTTTTACTTTAACATTTTCTAAAAGTTTTACTTTACATTTTATCCCTAAACTTTCGATAGCTTCAGTAAATTTCTTTAAAGTATCCTCAACCGCTGAGCCCACGTCAAATTCCTCTAAAACATCAGAATGTTTGTAGAAAGTCCTGAACTCGCTGATTGTGTCAGATATGGAATGAAGAGTGGACATTGCGCTTTGGACAGATTCCCGCAGGTAGGCCTTATCCAGTTGTCCAAATTCAAAAGCGTCCTCGATATCGCCAATTGTAAGAGCAATTTCATTAATTGGCTGCCTCCAGTTATGAGCTATAGCTGTTATCAGCTCACCCATAGACGCCATGCGGGCATTGTTGACCAACATTTGTTCTATTCGCTTATGTTCGGTCACATCTAAAAGACTACCCACAATTCCATATCCTTTGGATTTGGACACCACCTGTGCTTTGACAACTATCACGTCATGAATTTTGCCATCACTGTATGTGATTCGAGCTTCATAGATTTGTTTTGTACCGTTATTCAACAGTTCTGTATCTTTAATGCTTAAAATGTTATAGAGCTCTTCAGGGAGAATTTCATGAGCCAGATGATTAATGATATCTCTTCTGCGCACTCTGACAATATCAGCAAATTCCTTGTTACAACCCATGACTTTTCCATTGTAATCAGTAAAAAAAACAGGATGTGGTATGGTTTCCAGAAATAATTGTAAAAACTTAAGATCAGACTCTATTATCTTTTTGTGTTTGATAGTTTTGTTATTAATATACAGTAGCGAAATAATCAAAATAAGAATAAGAGTTCCGGCAACGAGTCTTAAGAAAAAATCCTCATATAATTTTATGTCTCTGTTTTCCGAAACTGAGAGAAGGTAAGCATCAACGTGTTTTTCCGTACTGAGTATCGGGAGAAAGGAAATTATATAATACTTATCATCAAATTTAAGCAAACGAGAAAACGACAGCTTCCGTTTTAAAATGCCGGCAACATTGGGTTTTATCATACGCAAAATCTTTTCTGTGTTACCCCTCTTCAAAGACGCATAGCAGTTGTTTCCAATATCTGAGGGCTCAATCAGGAAGTCGTCACTAATATAGTTTTGCGTGTATTTATGCAAAGTTGAGTCAGCAGGCTTTTTGTTAATGCTTTCCTTATTAACCATAAAAACATATTCTGCTGGTAATTTCATAAACAGACTTTTCTCAAAACCACTAAAATGAACACTTGTTTCAAAGCTGCCTACAAAAACATTGTCTTTAAAGATTGGAAACACGTATCTGAAAGCGCTGAAATATAAGCCGTGTTCAAACCCCTCAACAGGAACTTTCCTTCTTAATACAAAATTTATAGAGTATCTGGCATCTTTGAGATAATCGTCATATAGACCTGGCTTGTTAAATCTTAAAAAGGTAGTGCCGTCAGACAAATGAAAATGAAGCTGGACAACATCAAGGTCTTTAAGTTTTTCGTAAAACGGGCTTAACATGTTGTATAAGTTGTTACGTAACAGAGTTTTCCCGTTCTTGTCGGCTGAGTTAGCGTCAGAGATAATTTTGAGGATTTCCGGCCTGCTGGATATATCACAGTATATAGAGTGCCCAATCAGGCTGAAGTTAGAGAAAACACTTTGGTAATTAACTCGCAACTGGTTTGTCGCTCTGCTTAGTGTCTCATTTTTTGTGGTATTCATAAAAAACAGCAGTAACAGAACCAACACTGCCTCAATAGCTGCAAAGGCAGCAAAATAGTATTTTAGTTTGATTTTTCGTTGCATAGTTTTCTTACGTATTATACACGATAGTTACAGGGGTTTACTATACAGACTAAGGGAGGGCGCTGCCCTCCCTTTAACCCCGGACATTACCCGAAAAAAGACTTGACAAAGCGGATAGAGTAAGGTATAATATAGCATTACAGTGAAAAATAATAAAATATGAGTAGATAACGGAATATATAATGGATAAATTAGTACACTATACTA